>NZ_JACGWF010000118.1:0-9895 GCF_014077595.1 Colwellia sp. 6M3
ATATATCAAACCTATTAACTCGCAATCTATTAACTCAAGCTTATGATCAAAAAAGGGTTATGATCACTTTAGCGTAATCCATAACCCTTATTTATATATACCTGCTTTTATAATCGTCGTATCTTTTACTTACGTTATTTTATTGTATAAATAGTAAGTCTATCGATTAAAATGAAAAGTCTTCACTGGCTAATGACATCATCGAATCAGAACCACCTGCAATACAAGCAGCGTGACCTTGAGCTCTAGGTAATATACGTTTAAAGTAAAACTCACATGTTTGAAGTTTTGCTTGATAGAAAGCGGCATCTTCAGCACCAGTTTTTAATTTTTCATGAGCTACTGAAGCCATTTGTGCCCAAAAATAAGCCAAGGTAACGTAACCCGCGAACATAAGGTAATCAACTGAAGCACCGCCAATTTCATCTGCATTGCCCATGGCCTTTTTACCTACATCTGCCGTAATATCCTGCCATTGTTGAAAATAAGCACCTAGCGTTTGTATTTGCTCTGTCATCGCTGCGTTATTCGCGTTGGCTTGACAAAATTGAGTCACATCAGCCATAAATGGTTGTAAAATTGCACCTTTACTGCCTAATATTTTACGTGCAAGTAAATCTAATGCTTGGATACCCGTTGTGCCTTCATAGAGACAGCTTATTTTGGTGTCACGCATTAATTGTTCCATGCCCCACTCTTTAATAAAACCATGTCCACCAAATATTTGCACACCATGGCTGGTACATTCAAAGCCTAATTCACTTAATAGTGCTTTTGCTATTGGCGTTAGTAAAGCGAGTTTAGTTTCAGCATTTACAGTTTTTTCTTTATCTTTTTCAGCATGTGTTATATCAACTAATTGTGATAAATATCCGATAAGCGCTCGTCCGCCTTCAGCGATAGATTTTTGTGTGAGCAACATTCTACGAACATCTGGATGTACTATGATGGGATCAGCTGGACCATTTGGATTTTTAATCCCGCTAATTGAACGCATTTGCAAACGATCTTTGGCATAAGCTAATGCGCCTTGAAAAGATGCCTCTGTTGCTGCAGTACCCTCAAGGGCCACACCTAAACGTGCTGAATTCATAAAAGTAAACATGCAGTTTAAACCGCGATTAACTTCACCAATTAAATAACCTTTGGCATTATCAAAATTTATCACACAAGTTGCATTGGCGTTAATGCCCATTTTGTGTTCAATAGAGCCACAACTAACACCGTTTCTGTCAGCTACCGTTCCGTCTTCATTTACGTTAAATTTTGGAACAATAAATAAAGAAATTCCTTTACTACCTTCTGGTGAGCCAGGAATACGAGCAATAACTATATGTACGATATTGTCAGATAAGTCGTGCTCTCCGGCAGATATAAATATCTTTGAACCGGTTAATGAATAACTACCGTCTGCACTCAATTCGGCTTTAGTACGCAGCATACCTAAGTCAGTACCACAATGCGCTTCGGTTAAGCACATGGTGCCTGTCCAACTACCTTCAACTAACTTTGGCATAAATTGTTGTTTTTGAGTTTCAGTACCATGTGCCTCAATAGTTGCTAATGCGCCATGACTTAAACCAGGGTACATAGCGAAACTATGATTTGCTGATGACATCATTTCGCTGATTGCACTATTGAGTGAATGCGGCAATCCTTGACCACCAAATTCAACACTTTGAGATAAAGTAGGCCATCCACCTTCAACATATTGTTGATAAGCGTCTTTAAAACCATCAGGTGTTGTTACTACACCATCTGTCCAAGTACACCCTTGTTGATCACCAATTTGATTAAGTGGCGCAATAACTTGCTCAGTAAATTTGGCGGCTTCTGATAAAATAGCATCAACCATATCTTCACTGGCATCGTTGAACCCTAAGTGTTGATAGTGTTTGTCACAATTAAGTAATTCTTGCATGACGAACTTTATATCTCTTATCGGTGCTTTATACTCTGGCATTTAAATACTCTCCACATTAATTTATGACAACATTACAATCACTATATGCATATATTGATTATGCTAATTACATTGACGTTATAAAACAAATGAATATTATTAATCACTATCTATTAAAAAATCGTATACAGAAAAGCATTAATACTGCCAAAGATTATAAAATGCATAATTAAATCAATTGGTTTTTCTCACATCACGTTTGCTATTTTATGGCTCAGCCTACTTAACCTGCCCTACTATATTTTATTGGAATACATCACCATAATAATTATTCATTGGTTTTATAAAGAGTGTAGATTTAATATAAGTATATGTGCTTATTTTTGTAAGTTACTCGAATGGTTATTAAAATAATATTTTATATGTTCATAAAGGATGTCTTATGTCAGTTATTACCTTGTTAGAAGAGCGATATTCAACTCGTGCTTATTTAAGTAAACCCATTCGCCAAGAATTACTTGAAGCAATTTTTAAACAAGCACAACAAGCACCATCAAACTGTAATGTACAGCCTTGGCAGACTTGTGTTGTTTCAGGCGAGAAAAAAGAGCAACTGAAAAATGATTTAGTTGCGACAATTATGCAAGGTGCAACGCCAAACCCTGATTTTAACTGGTTACCTAAATATGAAGGTATTCACCGAGAACGACAGTTCGGTTCGGCTAACGCATTGTATTCTGCAATTGGTGTAGCGCGTGAAGATAAAAAAGCACGACAAATGGCAATGATACGTAACTGGCAATTTTTTGATGCGCCGCATGTAGCATTTTTTACTATGGACAAGTACCTAGACATAATGGGCGCTGTTGACTTAGGCATTTACGCACAATCTTTATCGTTAATCTTAGCTGAACACGGCATTTCATCTTGTATGCAAGGCGCTTTGGGACAATTTCCAGACCCCGTTAAAAAAGCGCTTAATCTGCCTGAACAGCGTGGAATTTTATTTGGTATGTCGTTTGGTTACGCAGACGAAAGCGCCGCAGTTAACGCTACTCGCACCGAACGAGAAAGTGTGGCTAATGCCGTTGAATTTTTTAGCTAACATTGATGCAAACGATGCCGCTAAAAAGCCACTACATAGATATTGAAGGTGTTAACATACATTATGTTAGCGCCGAACCATGCGCAAATGAAAATACCAATACCGTTGCTACATTGGTTTTTCTTCATGGTTTTCCCGAGTATTGGCAAGCATGGCAACATCAACTCAACTATTTTTCAAATAACTATCGTGTTATTGCTCCTGACTTGCCCGGTTATAACTTAAGCGATAAACCCGATGATGTTAATTTTTATCAGGTTCCACACTTAATTGCATTTATCAGTAAATTTATCGCAGCGGTAAGCCAAAACCAAAAGGTATTCTTAGTCGCACATGATTGGGGGGGCGCTATTGCTTGGCCCTTAGCCGCGTTCTATCCTCAATATATTGATAAGCTAGTCATTTTAAATGCGGCGCATCCAAGTACTTTCACTCGTGAAATGATCAACAATCCCCTACAACGCAGTAAAAGCGACTATATTCATCAATTAATTGACCTTAATGCTATAGATTTACTTCAACAACATAATTATCAGTACTTGTGTGAAAAAATGACTTTTTCTGATGGTTCTTCGGTATTAAATGACAACACTAAAACCTTGTATATTAATGCTTGGCAACAAACGGGGGTTATTAATGGCATGCTTCAGTACTACCGTGCTATGCCTCAACTTGCGTCAAAAAACGAAATAAATTCAAACGAGCAAGTAAAGCAAGTTACTGAGATGAAAATACCCAATATTCGAGTGCATGTTCCCACCTTAATATTATGGGGAGAACAAGACGAAGCCTTTGTTGTAGAGAATCTAGACGACCTTGAGCAGTATGTACCAAACTGCACGATTAAACGTTTTCAAGATGCCAGCCATTGGTTGATGCATGAAAAATCTACTGAGATTAATCGCGCGATTGAAGATTTTATCTACGCTTAATTTTTAACTCTTAAGCAATTTTATTAAATAACGAAGTAAAGTCATTAGATTCACTAATAAATATATACAAAGCCTTGATAAATTCATTGAGGCGTTATGTGTTTTATGCATAAAGCAAGATAGCAATAAGTTCGTTATTTTGTGTTTATAGGAAAGTAAATATAGCTAGAAGAATGCAATCAAAAGCAATTTATACAAAATAACTGTGCCGGTAACAGGTTTGATAGTTCAGCCAACAAAAGTAAAGCGCTGTTATTTCGACATAAATTTAACCAAGAACGTTCAATAGCCTCCAATGGAGATGAATATGCAAGGTACAGAATTAGTCACATTAGTTAATACTCAAGTGGTTCCAATATGTATATTTTTGATTATGATGGGTATGGGATTATCGCTCGTACCAAATGATTTTAAACGTATCTTAAAATACCCAAAAGCAGTTTCGGTTGGCTTACTTAATCAATTAATATTACTTCCCATTATTGGCTTTACACTTGCTAATATTATGCCATTAGAACCTGAATATGCGGTTGGTGTTATGTTGTTAGTGCTTTGCCCTGGCGGTACTACCTCAAACATGTTTTCGCATATCGCAAAAGGCGATGTTGCACTTTCTGTTACCATGACCGCGGTGGCAAGCTTAATCACCGTTTTTACCATTCCAGTTGTATTAAATTTATCGCTTGTGCACTTTATGGGTGAAGGTAGCCAGTTTCAGCTCCCCTTAATACCTACTATTATCAGTTTAATGGGCTTAACCATTGTGCCTATTGCTATTGGCATGTTAATTAAATCTTTTGCACCTCGCTTTGCTGATAGTAGCCAAGTATTAGTGTCGAGATTTGGTATTTTGTTTTTAACCTTGTTGATTATATTTTTAACTTATGTGCAACAAGATATTGTTGTATCGGCTTTTATTGCTACAGGGCCAGTTTCTCTTATATTAAATATTTCAACAATGGCGTTAGGCTACTATTCAAGCCGCTGGTTTGGTTTAAATGCCGCACAAACCACCTCAGTGACTATTGAGGTAGGCCTACAAAACAGTACATTATCAATGTTTATGGCGTTAACATTATTAGCGAATTATAAAATGTCGTTTACCCCTGCTATTTATACTTTGGTGATGTTGTTTACTGCAGGTGTATTAGTGAGATTTTTACGCGCTAGAGTTAACTTACCCGCATCGCAAGCTCAAACCTAATTAATTGAAATAGCAATAATTTCGACATTAGTTACGTTATAGTGTCGTATTTATCAACTAGAAATAAAGAAAGCTAAAGAGAACTATTATGATAACAATTCATCATCTAAATAAGTCACGTTCAACCCGTGTGCTTTGGTTATTAGAAGAACTTGGCATGCCATATAACGTGGTTAACCACGTGCGTGATCCGCTAACAAGATTAGCTCCAGAGAGTTTACGACTGGTTCATCCGCTTGCTAAAGCTCCCATTATTGTTGATAACGAAATTACTTTATGTGAATCGGGAGCGATTATGGAATATTTGCTTAATCAAACCAACAATGAAAGCCTTCGTCCCAAAATGAATACAACTGAGTACTACCATTACCTAGAATGGCTTCATTTTGCTGAAGGATCACTAAGTTTACCTGTCATCAGCACGTTATTAATGTCGATGGAAACACGTGATGGTAAACAACCTCTTGATGGCTATATCGCTAAGGAAATTAATTTAGACTTTTCTTATATTGAAAGTACTTTAGCAACACGCCAATATTTTGCAGGTGATTGTTTTACTGCTGCTGATATTATGATGACAATTGTGCTTGAAATGGCTGATAATCTAGGGTTACTAAAATCTAGAACTTATACCAAAGCCTATTTAGATAATGTAAAACAACGCTCTGCCTACCAAAAAGCAGCAAGCTTGGGCTGAACTATAATGCGCAGACATGATAACACAATATAAACTGCTCATGCTGTGCACTTATTTAATCTAAATCAACTGAAACTTTCGTCTTCTATTGATAATGCATAATCTTTATACAACATATCAGATTGTAATATATGTTGAGTAAGCCAATTGTAAACAAACATGGCGATTTTATGCTGTATTTCAACAGTATAATGATCCAGTTTCTTTATTAAAGCCATAAGGTTAGCTTTTAATTCTTCATGCTCTTTTATATGCTTTTCAGTGTCTGGATAATTAATTTGTTTTAATAAGTTTTCTTCTGATTCTAGCTGTAAGTCGATATATGAAGTTAAGTGCTGAGCAAGTATAATGGCAGACTGTTTCTCATCTTTATGATAAAAATCATTTAACATGGTAAATATCATTTCATGTTTATCATCAATATCTTTATTACCTAAAAGGTATTTAGGTAACCATTTAAATACCACCTTTTTGTCTTTTTCTTTATATTCCAGCACTTCATTAGGTGATTTTATCGCTTTAATGATACTTTTTAATATGGCACTTTTTTTAGAGGGTTTTATTAAATAACCGCTCAAACCCAATGGAAACCAGCGTTTTATCACTTCTCTATCGCGATCTTGAGTATAGGCAATAATAGGTACTTGATTACCTTCTTTGCGAATGATTTCTGTAATTTCAATACCGTTTAAGGTGGGTAAGTCATAAGCTAAAAGTACAACGTTGGGTTTAAAGTTATTTATCTCATCTAAGGCAGCTTTTCCATCGTTAACTAATACATACTTAAATACTGTATCAGAAAATATTTTATCAATAACATGGGCGAACATATTAGAAGGTTCAGCCACAAGCACCTTATAACAAGTACGTTGAAAGTGTTCTATATCTTGTACCTCAGCACTTAACAAGCCTGTATTTACCCTTTCAGACAGAGAATCTTTAATGTTGTTTTGAATAACCTTTGCTTTTACCGCTTCATTATTATCTTTTAATTCAAGTAATTGATCTAAAATCCCCTGAATTTTACTCGAAACAGTGTCATTCATTTGGTCTAGTGATAAACCGACAAGATTTTGTAAAACTACTTTAGCTTCTTTGTCCTCAATAGCGGTTTGCGTAGCTGACAAGATATCTTTTTCACATTGATTAACACCTTCTATGAATGTTTTTTTAAGTGCTACACCATGCTCAATACATGAGGCAAGTTCGTCTTCACCATCACTCACCAGTTGATTTAAGCTATCATTGTTACGGCTTTCTATTAGTTTTAATTCTTTTAATAAAACAAGTTTTAAGCGGTAAGGTTCATTTAACGGGTTAATAATGGCGTAATCGTCAAACAAACCATTCTCGCAAGCCAAATAAGCACGAAATGTTTCGCGGTTATTGATCAATAATATGGCACTATGAGGCGCAATATTTTGTTCATATTCTTCGAGATAATTGATATAAAATTCAATTGTATTTTTGATGTTATTTGATGAGAGTAATAAAACCTTAGGTTTCATTGCGGTTAAGCTGTTTAGTTTATCGGGGCTAAATTTATAAGTTTTAAAGTTCAAGCCTAATTCTGTTATTTGTTGAATTGCAGGCTCTACAATATCTCGCTCTTGATAAACCATAACAATGTCAAGTTGATTTGTAATTTTAGCCGGCTTCATTTATAACTTCTCTCTATTAACACAGTTTAATTTGTAGCTATTAACTTTATCTAAAAATGTCATAATTTTTACCGGTTAACTTTGACGACATTATTAAATGTTAATAAAGTTTTTTGATAAATATGTCGATATAGCAGGTACTTATAAAAGTAATAGTAGTTAAAAAATTAAAATAAAGCATGGTTAAAGTGTCAATTTTTTAAATTTATTTGTTATTTTATATATAAAGCGAAGATTTAGTCTAAATTTCATACTATCAATGACTGTATATTCATAAAAAAGACCTCAGTACAGTTTTGCTAAATAACTAAACATAAAGGTTAACACCCTTGTTATAGTTAAAAGTTTTAATAAAAACACATATTTTGCTGGTGATTGTTTCTGTGCCCTTGGTAATATGGACTTACTATTTTAAAATAGTAAAAATTAACTTTATTAGCAATAAAAACAATAATCAAGCTAGCATTATTCAAAACATCTGCAGACAATAGTAAGATGATTTTGAATGTAATAACATTTACTATTTTCTTATTAAGTCATTAATAAGAAACTGAAAACAATAGGAAGCACCGTGGAATTAATCGATTTAGACATTAGTGAAAACATAGCAACAATTACCCTTAAAAATGGCAAAGTTAATGCTATTTCCCATCAAGTAATTACTGAAATAAATGACGCGTTAGATCAAGCAGAAACTGCCGGTGCAGTGGTTATTTTAACAAGTCAGCCAGGAATATTTTCTGGCGGCTTTGATTTAAAAACAATGAAAGAAAGTTCAGCATCAGCAGTAGCTTTAGTTACTGCTGGCTCTACTTTATCTCGACGTATGTTGTCTTTTCCTTTTCCTATAATTGGTGCTTGTACAGGGCATGCAATAGCGAAAGGCGCATTTTTATTACTTAGCTGTGACTACCGTATTGGCAGTTTGGGCAAATTTAAAATAGGTTTGAATGAAGTGGCTATTGGCATGACAATGCATCAAGCTGGCATTGAAATAGCCCGTAATCGCATGCCAATCAACTACTTAACTCGTTCTGTAATCAATGCTGAATTATTTTCACCAGAAACAGCTGTTCTAGCGGGATTTTTAGATACGCTAGTTGAACCTGAACAATTATTAGATACAGCTAAAGCCGCTGCTACTCAAATGCAAGCTTTGAATATGAAAGCGCATCATGGCACTAAATTAAAAGAAAGAAAGGATATTTTAGCCGCACTCGATGCCGCTATAGAACTTGATTCTGCAATGGTTATTGCTCTATAACTGAGTTTGTAATGCTATACACCAGCGTTGTATTACTGAATTAGCGTTAATTTAACAATGATTTTATAGTTGGTTTTAAAATTATCGCTATTAAAAAGTGAGCGCCTAAACCGTGCTCACTTTTTTTATATTTAACCCATTAGTTATTACCGTTATCTTTGATAAATTTGATCACCACTTGCGCTAACTGTTCGCCTTGATCTTCTTGTAAAAAATGCCCCGCGTTGACTATGGTGGTATGGGCTTGACCTTTTGTACCCGGAATTAACTTTTGCATTATTTTATCACCACCAGCCGTGATCGGATCTGAATCACTAAATGCGGTTAAAAATGGTTTATGCCATTGTCTCAATATCTCCCATGCTGCCAAATTACTTTTTGTTGCAGGATCATCAATACTTGTTGGCACTAATAAAGGAAACTGTCGGGCCCCTGCTTTATATTTTTCTTCTGGATATGGAGCATCATAGGCGGCAATAATTTCAGCCGATAATACTGAAGTTGTTCCGCTATTTATAATGTTACCCGCTGGAAATTCTGGAACTTCTTGAGAAAATTTTTGCCATTGACTGAATGCTTCTCCAGGTGAATGCTCTCCTGTGGGTAGCATAGTGTTCGCAGCGACAACGCCACTAAATCGCTCACTTTGTTCAGCAACTAAACGTAACCCTATCAATCCGCCCCAATCTTGACAAAACAAGGTGATGTTGGACAATTGTAATTGATTAAGTAATGCGTGCATCCAATCCACGTGGCGTTTATAAGTATAGTCAGAACATTGGGTCGGTTTATCTGAACGACCAAAGCCGATCAAGTCGGGTGCAATAACCCGAAATCCTGCACTCACTAAAACTGGAATCATTTTACGGTATAGGTAACTCCATGAAGGTTCACCATGCATTAAGAGAATTAATGCACCATCTTTAGGCCCTTCATCAATAAAGTGGACTCTTAGCTGCCCACCTTCGGTGTCATCCACCATCAAATAGTTGGGTAAAAAGTTATAACTCAAGTTTCGGGGTTCAAAATAGACGAGGAAATAACAATAACCTAATGATTTAAAAGAAGTTGATGCCTCATTGTGGTAAAATACTTGTTAACTAGACAACGTAAAAAACCACAAGAGACA
>NZ_JACGWF010000193.1:0-991 GCF_014077595.1 Colwellia sp. 6M3
ATTTAGTTTGACTAGTTAAAGAAATAGTCTTATCTAATATCATTATAAATTTTAACGATAAAATGCTTCAACAGTACCTTTAACTGACACTAAAAGCGGTTGTCCACGGCGATCTAAGGCTTTAGCCGCTGCAACTTTTATCCAACCTTCGCTAATACAATATTCTTCAACATCAAATCGTTCTTTACCATTGATTTTTATACCAATTTCATGTTCAAAAACGGCAGCAACATGATGTGGGCTACGTGGGTTAATAGAAAGACGGTCAGGTAAAGTAGGTTGGGTGTTTGTATCGGTCATTATATATTTCTGTAATTGATAAAAGTGAGTTATTGTAGGCAATATAGCTGTGTCGCTCAAGTACTGAAAGTTGATTTTTAACGTATTAATTTTAATAATACGCTTAGCTCTAGTGTCGCTTTAAAAGAACAATCAATATTATTCTGGAGTGTAGGGCATTACAGTAAACCTTAGACAGTGAAATTTTGTTTTTAGCCTATCAATATGACCAGCCAATAATGCTAATTTATTTAAGCCTGTTCTTTATGTTAACCTTCTGTTAATACTAACTATTACGTTAATCGTGGTTGTAATTTTTATAACACTTAGGTAAGTTATTTAAACTAGCTATATAAATTTCATTCTATAAAGACTATAAAAACAATTTACATAAAAGACCAAGTATACATTTTATAGCTAAATCTAATGGTGTTTTTGATTAACCAACTAAAACTATTTTTATTACAGGTAGTTAACTAAATACCTGTAATAATTAAGTCTACCATGTAAATTTCTTTACTCATTTGTAAAAATATCTTCTTGGTTTGTATTTCATGGATGTGTATTTATATTTTGACCAGACTCCTCACTGACCTCAAGTATCATTTTTAAGGTGATAAATAAGTGTTTTTTTATATGATAAAAGAATGGAAAGAAAAACTTTGAACGGAATTCATACACTAGTAAATAGAATGTTGATGTTATTTGTCAT
>NZ_JACGWF010000114.1:0-10415 GCF_014077595.1 Colwellia sp. 6M3
CTTTGACTAAAGCAATGGCATCTAATTTAAATTCTTTTGAATATTTTTTACGTTTTGTCATTTTCGATCTCCAGTTAAGTTCATTATCTCTTAACTGGGGTAGTCGAATCTATTAAACCACGTCACTTGCATCCGTTTTGAATTAAACTGGGACATCGTATTAGCTTGTAACCTAGCGTGTTCGTTTATACTTAATATATCAATACGACCGTTAGGAAGAAGACGAACTTCATCAAGTCCAGCTGAGAATGGGTTATGGTACTTATCTCTTCTGATTTGTTCATTTAATACATGGAAACGGTATTCAAATTCCTCACGTGTTGAAGGAGTATCCATGGTTTCAATCTTATTCATAATTAGAGTCCCATTCCGCGTTGTATGCCAATAACCTCACCATTAACTTTAAACACCCAAGCTAAATTAAAACCATTAGGTAAGCGAAGTTTTTCTCGTTTAATTTCTAATGAACACCCTTCAATATTTGGTTGTCCAAGTGTATGTTGGTTAGAAGAACGACCTTCTTTCCAATTACTTCTAATGAAATCGTAATCTTGAGCATTAATCATTTTTACAAAAGCTTTTGTTGGAATCGCAGGTGTATAAATCCCAAGAAATACATAGTCAGGATCAATTCGATGAGAAATTTCATTACCTGGAACACTGGTATTAATATCCGGACTGATTTTTGAACAAAAATGAGAACTATCTGTTGGAGGCGTAGCTTTATATCCCGAGTAACTCGAGGTCATAACAGCTGTAATTTCAACTTGAAGACAGCTTTTAAGATCTTCACGATTTATCATTTCGTGATAATTTAAGAGAACAGAACCGGTGTTATTAATAACACTTTTTGGATCACATTTGTTAGAAAGAGCCTCGATGATTTTATTAGATCTAGATTTCTTTCCTGAGACAAAAGTTAACCATAATTTAGAAGGGTTAAACACTCTAAGAATTGGCTCTAAAATTAAAAAGTTATTCCTATTATTGCTATGAAATAAGGCGATATTTAATGCAAAGCGAACATTCCCTTCCCACCTATTTAAGCTTTGAGTTTTACTCACATTAAACCCTCGGGATACCATTTCTTCAAGCTGCCATGCTGTTTCAACGTTTAAAGGAGAACATACATTATTCATTTCCTCTTCAAAGCATTTTATAAATTCATCATTTACGATATTTAGAGAATACAATTCATCCCAAACTTCTTTTATGCAACTAGCCCAAACAGGGAGAGGCCTATCATTATTAAAGCTATCTTTAAGAAGGCCTTTAGAACTAAGAAGTTCATTGATTTTATCTAGTACATTAGTAGCTGATTCAGACCCTATTGTGGAAGCTCTAGTAACAACACGGTGTAAAATAGCTAAGCGACTAATATGCCTACATTCTAGAATATTAGTAACATCAAGATTAGGCTCGATTAGTTCCCATACCTCTAATGGTTTCGAAAGAGACATTCCATCAAATATACCGCAAAGTACATCAGGCCCATGTCCTTCTCGCATTGAAAAGGCTTCAGGTGCAAGGGTTTTATAATATGAATGGTCTTTGCTTAAAAGCCAAGCCAACATATTCGCCGCTTTCTCTTTACGTAACCATTGGGGATGATCTGCAAGCCAAAGAATCAAATCTAATATTTCAAGCGATATATCCTTTGTATCGTTACTTTCTAGGAATTCAAAACTTTCTATTTCATCTTTTGCATCTCCGACCATTAGCCCAATATGTTCTAGAACACTATGAGCTAGAGAGGTGATATTTTCACCATTTATAATACTGCCACACCTATCTATCAAGTGTTCCGCAAGACGCCATCTTGATTCATAGCGTTCATCAAGTAATAAGGGGGCATACAGTTGACTTACTTTATCTGCATCTAAATTGTTACTTTGTATAATATCCATCAACCTACTAGCTTCGCCTGATAGATTACCCCAGATAGACCAACCTCCATCCTGTAAAACTTGTAAAGCGCTAACCGCTATGTTCCGAGCTTCAGTTGTATTTCCTCTTTTAATTTTTGATTCAGCAGTAGACAATAGACGACTTGCTTCTTTAGTAGCAGATCTTCGGCCAAATGTTCCAGGCATAAAGAACATATCGTCATCAACTTCTTCAACCTCTTTATCTACTTTTGATTCGGAATGCCTAATATGCGACTCATTAACTTTATCCGTTGGGAGCCCCCCGAATAAGACTGAAAAATTTTTGTGAAATGTTTTATCAAGTGTATTTTGAAAAGAACTCAAAAATTCGTTTTGTTGTGAATAAGAAAGTTCGGAAGAAATTAACAACGTCATTCTATTTTTCATTTCTAAAATAACTTCAGAATCGTCACCAAATGAATTAACTAATCCAGCAAACTCCTTAGCAAACCGGTCGGTATACCTTTCATCTCCAAACAAATAAATTTCAAGTAAGGCCCAACGTAAACGCCAATCTGCATCTATTGCATTATGTACAAGTTTGAAAATTGCATCCTGTTCATCTAACGCACCTCCTGGATAGCGCATACCAGTTAAATAGTCGACCCTATCAATTTCACCTTTAGTAGCCTCAATCAAAAGTTCAGGTAAAGTTCCGCAAGTCTCTTTTTTGAAATATCCAATTGCTTGAGTGTGCTTTTTATGACGTACCAATTCTCCTATAAGTTCTGCTTTTTCATACCTAACAAATCGCTGAAAAGTCATTTCACCGGATGCTTTCTCTAATAAACCAGCTATTTTAGGTATGATTTTTTGATCATAATCTAAGCTCTCGGTGCTAGTTATAAGGCTTAACATCAATCCAAATTGATCTTCTTTATACCAGTTTGGTCCCATGGAAACATTGAGCATCTTCTGATATAGATCTTCTGCTATTTCATTAGCATCAATTTTGACAAATAAAGGGATAAGCATCAGTAATTCAGGAACTAACTCGTGCCTATTAGCGAGATTATCAACTATAAAGTTCTTCCAATTATTCAGTATTTCGAATACTTGATCATTTACAGCACTCGTTAGTTCTAGAGATGTAAATTCGTTTATCACTGAAAATAATGCAGCTCGAAATCCTTCAGAATATATTCCTAACTGAGTATTAAAGTTTTCATCTATATAATTTAAAAATGATAGTGACTTTTCAGGAAAACAATCTAAATAGAGCTCAGAAAGCTTTTTATATATGATAGGTACTAATTGTTCAGGGATCGAATAGCTGTTCTCCCATGACACTCTTTCTTTAAGTGAAAAAGATAGCGGTAAAAGAACATGAGACTGTATGTTTTCAATGGCAATTTTGAGTAAGTTTTCGTTGTTTTCTGCTTTACCTCGCAGAGCAGTGCCTTCACACCAATATAACGCGCTGAGTATCAATTCAAGAGAATTCAGCCAATTACTTTTACTCCAACCGTTAAACTGAGGGCAATCTACATCATCTGATAAAAAGGTAGCAATTCGCCAGTCACTTGCACCTTGAAATATCTGTTGGTGTTCAAGTTCAACCCCATCATCATTTAATATTTTAATTTGTGTTGGCTGAGCCTCATCCTCGTTCATGTTTTCAATAAGCGATACTGGTGCCCCAACTTGTATTAATGTATCAATAGTTTGGGTAGGAAAGCGTTCATTTATGTATAAACCAGATAACAGTGTTTCTTCGATATCCGATAGTATTTCAGGTAAGCACTTGCTTTTTTTAATTTTTTGAAAGTTATTAAACCAATCTAAACAATGATCTAAAGTACATATCAATAGTTCCAGCATATTTGGCGGTAATTGAAGCCCTCTTTGTTTTAACTCATCTAAACCAGCATATATGTCTGGGAAACATAGCTTAAAACTTGGGACAATACACTGTAACTCAGCTGTAATTTCGAAGAAGTCTTCTTGAGATAACTCCTCGGTATTCGTGTGAATAGTCTTCATAGCACTATAAAGGATATTCATAGCCTGATAACTTATAGGATTTTCATCAATAAAATCTAATAAAAGAGCGCTACGAATTCGGTATTGGCATAAAATAATATAATCATTAAGTTGATGTCCTTGTGAAGTAAGTACTCCCTCAATGGATTCATCTAATAGAGTCAGTAACTCTTTAGCTTCCTTTATGTATTCTTTATCAAGTAAAAAAACAACTATTCTAAAAGTTTCATCAGGACTGATAATTAAAGTATTAAATCTAATGGTATGTTGAATCGCTTCTTGGGGTTTACCTAAAGCAACTAATGCTTCTGCAATCAGCGAGGCTGATTGAGCAAAAAGGGTATTATATCTAAAATTAACACGATGAGAGAGTAACAACATTCTGATAATATCGACAGTAGATCCACATTCAGTAACTGCCGTTAGTACATTTTCAATGTCAAATAGTAATGTGTCAGGCTTAACTCCAATTGTTACACATTGATCAACCCATGATTGGTCACACTTTTGAATTGCTTTTAAACAACCTTCGTTTCCCGAGAGAAGAAAGTGATATACAGAATTTAAAGCACAATATTTTAGGTCACTATTATCAATACAAAACTTTGCAATCCTTTCCTCAACATCCTGATTAAGTTGTTTTGTCTTTTCTATTAAAAACTCAGAAAACGATGAATGATAAATTGTTGTTGTCTCAGAGTTAGCTAATAAGTGGCGAACCCTACTTAATGTTGGGATTAAAACGGTACGTTCTGATGCACTTAGAATTTTGGGTAATTCTTCAATATTAATACTACTTCGCAAGCGTGAGAGTATGGCTAAGAGGTTAACTGCTTCTTGATCTTGAAGTAATTTTAGCCATAACTTCTCGTAATATTCCCCAACGGCTCCAGAAAACTTAGGGAATTCGTTTAAATCATTTAAATCAGAACAGTTATTTATAAATTCAATTAAATACCTAAGGTACAGTGGATGCCCTTGAGCTTTATCACAAACGATCTTTATAATTGATGTAGTTGCGCGTTCTTCTCTAAGCTCTTTCCAACAATAGCGTCTAACAACTTTACGTTTTAAGCTTGGTAGTTCTATTTTATTTTCCGTATCTACTCGTCCATTTAAGTAGGATGAAATATTTTCAAAATTTGGGGCTGTAAGTACAACAGTTACTCCCTCTGGCAGCTTTGTAGGGAGTAGTCCTATAAACAGAGAAAACTGTTCTTCACTAATTTCTAGAGCTTCGTTTAAGCCATCAATAAATATAAGCCCTTGTCGACCTTGTGATAAACAATAACGACCAAATTCACTAAGAAGTTTTGATGTTTTTTCTATCAAAACAGGATAAGACAAATCTTCCTTACGTGACGCCTTTCCACTTAATTTTATTGATATTGTAGTAGATAACCAATCAAACAATACCGCTGGTTGAACTTTATGGCTCGCTCCTAGCTCCTCCCTAGCTGAAGATAGGCTATAACAGCCAAGCATCTCTAGTGAAGAGGCAAAAGGTCGGTAGTGATTACAATAACTCGACTTACCTATACCATTTGAACCACTAAGAAATATATATCCACCCTTACAATCTTTGACTTTTTCCTCAAATGCTAGTTGAAATTCTTTACGTTGAATCAAAATGTCATTGGACTTAGATTTATTTTGTTTTATCTGAACATTATGCTGTTCAAGAAACTCAGTTATTTTAACTGCACTAATAGCAGCAATAGTTTTATCAACTTTTAAACGGATGAGACCTCTACATACATCATCACAAATTAAGGCTGCGCCAGAAAATCCGTCATATTGTGTTAGGGCAACATCTTTTTTAATAGCTAAGTCAATATCGATTTTTAATTTTGGCTGACTAAGAGTTTGTAATATGTTTCCGGATACTCGGTGACCAATAGTTCTTTTGATTATAGGGAAGCCACATGCGTACCATTCTTCTCCCTCTACAGGCATGGTGTCGCCAAATTCCATAGGAGTAATATCTAAATCTTCTGAAATAGATAAAAGGCATAAATCATATTCATCGCTTACTGAAATAACCTTTGCAACTAAACTGTCTGGATGCTCAGGGAAAGATAACTCTATTTCAGCATCATCGGTAATAGATTCAATTACGCAATGGCGAGCTGTGAGGACCATACTTTCGGAAACTAAAAAACCAGTTCCTAGCTCATCACCACAATCAACTTTACAAGTTGAAGCTTTAACAAAATTTTCTATCATAATATTTCCGAAGTCAGATCAATCCAATTATTTGCAGTTTCATGAACAGTAAAACAAGCGCCACTCTGTGATTTGTAGTTTTTCATAAATGTAGATGCTGGGGTGGGGTAACTAAAATAAAGACGTCGCGTAAATCTACTTGGTCTATCAACAATTTCCTTTAATACTTCAATATCAGGGTGATCATGATGATTGCCATCAGAAGAAATAAAATAGGATGCGGCATCAATTAATTCCAATAGTGATGTGCTCGTATTATGCAGACTTCCATGGTGTGATATTTTAATTGCTTGAAATAGTAATTTATTTGTATTGGTTTTAAGCTCCTGAATTTTTATTTCAATATCTTCAGACCATGCATCACCAAGAAAAAGTAACATGGCAGAGCCAATTTCAGCAATAAAAGCTACTGAGCTAGAGTTAGTAATAGATGAGTCAGGGGAATAAACATCTTTAAGGGAGTGAGTGCTGGAACCGCTAACCTGACTAATTACATCTTTTTCCTTTTTTGTATAATTTCTTTTGAAAAGATTTTTTGCACATAAAAACTCGAATGCATCGTCAAAGATAATATCCTCAGTAATCCCTCCGATAATACCTATCCTTTGTAACTCCTTTAGCCACCATTTTTTTAATTCATTCAATCGTTCAATTGAGGGGCCAAGAAGCTTCAAACTTGCATTGCTATTTAATTTTATTGTCGGGAAACTATCACAATTAATACTCTGATTTCCATCAGAAAAATTCCAATTATATTTACCCGCTAGTAATAATGCAGCTAATGAACTTCCTTGCCGAGCACTGATTTCTTCCTCTGTTTTATTTTCAGATATTGGATATCCTTGATGATTTATTTCTTTTAACAACTCTAAATCATCATTTCGAATAAGATCAGCTTTCAATGGATTTAAACTTCGAACACTATTATGTATAACATTAAGCACTGGTATTATCTTAGATTTTGTAGAACAACCATTAGACTTAAAAAATTCAATAAGGCCTAGAATATGATCAGCATCTATATGTGTTGCCACTACTAAATTTAAAGAACAGCCTTCTAATGCAAGTTCTTTCAAATCGGGGGAAATATATTTATTGTATGTGCTTGCATAGCCTCCATCTATCATGATATTTAAGGGCTCAGGCACGTTTGCTGAAATTAAAAAAGCATCTCCATTACTTGCAGGGTACATTTTTAATTTTACTGAAATATTGCTCATTAGATCTTCCAAGTTGACTTTAAGCTTCATGTTCTAGTGAGTCATTATGACATAACAAACTGAAATATATGAATTTACTTTTATAAAAATGAGTAGTGATGGTTAAATTGATTTTAAGTTAATCTAGATCAATTTTATGCTTTAGTCTTGAAGGCATTATCTCTTCAAACTCACAATTTAGTGCATTAGTCAGTTTGTATAATGTTTCTAATTTAATATTAACAGCACCTCTTTCCATCTTACCGTAATTACCCCTTTCTATGCCTACATACGCGGCAAAACTCTCTTGAGAGTAACCAGCAGATTTGCGTTTTAAGCGAAGCATTTTACCGAATTCTTTAACTAAATCACTCACCTTATTTTTCCTTCAGGCAAAATGATTAGATTTTCATGTTGAGCAGTAAAGCACCACGCCCTATAATACCCATTATTGTTATATGTTGATTAGGATTTACTTTGAAATTTGACCATTTTGTAGCTCAAATTATTGTCGCAACAAATTTTGATCACTTCACAACGAGCGATGTCAGGTCCGCTTATTTAGCCTTGAAAAGCGACTCTTCTTTAGATCCTGCAAAAGTTAGACGAAATATATATGCCGAACTTTTAAAGCTGGTAAAAAAGGGGTGGCTGAAGAAACGGATATCGAATAAAAAAGGATTCACCCGATTCAATAAAACAGAAGATTTTGATATTAATGTAATAACAATACTGGCTAAGTTTGAAGTAATTAATTCACCTAAAAAACAGAATGATAAGCAAGTGAAATTATTTGGTAAATTGAATCACTATAAAGCTGAACTGCTATTAAATATTGGTGAGTCTGAAGCTTATAAAGAGCTTTATTCAGAGTTTCCTGAGTTAGTTGATGAATTACAGCCGCAATACAATAAGGCTAGAGATAACAACACCAGAATATTAGGGAAGATCAGGGCTATTGAAGGCTTACTTAAGCAAGATGAACCACTAGAGAAAATATGAAACTAAGACAATGGCAAGCTGAGTGTATTAATTTAGCTTTAACACAATATCAAAATGGCACTAGCCATTTTTTAGCCTTAGCAACACCAGGATCAGGTAAAACCTTGATGGCATCTGAATTAGCGAATCAGTTGTTAAAAAATAACATGGTTGATTTAATCATCTGTTTTTCACCTTCTTCAATTGTTTCTCAAGATTTTAGTGAAAGTTTGCAGTTAAAAACTCAGGAACGATTTGATGGGTTGATAGGGGCTAGAGGGAGATCTTTAACGTATCAAAATTTGCAGTATTTAGATGTTAATTTTTGGCAGTTATTTGAACGGTATCGAGTTTTCGTGATTTTTGATGAGATTCATCATTGTGCGGGATCTAATATTGATAATGCCAATTCATGGGGTGAACAGATAATACTGAACATTCAAGATAAGGCTAAATTTACATTAGCCTTAACGGGAACGCCTTGGCGCTCAGACGCGGCTCCTATTGTTCTTTCAAACTATATGCACCCTAGCAACAAAATATCGTGTGATTATGTTTATGGGCTTTCTGAGGCTATTACAGATGATGTTTGTCGTGTGCCGCAGATAATTGCGATTGATAATAATAATATTTCGGTTGTAGATGACGTTGAGACAAAAACATTCAGTAGCTTTAAATCTTTATTAATGGAGTCAGTAGTTCCTTATCAGGAGATTATTGAAAATGAAGCGGTAATTAAATACGTAATTTCTTCTGCACAAAAAAAGCTAAGCTCAATAAGAACAAAAAACTCAGACGCGGCAGGCTTAATTGTTGCTTCATCTGTTGATCATGCACGAAAAATATCAACATTAATGAAAACCTGCTTTAACGAAGATACCGTTGTTGTTACCTACAGGGAAAGTGAGCCAACCAGTATTATTCAACAATTTAGGCATGCACAAACTAAATGGATAATTTCGGTAGGTATGATCAGCGAAGGAACAAACATTCCTCGTTTACAGGTTTGTTGTCATCTCACCAATATAAAAACGGAAATGCACTTTAGACAGATTTTAGGCCGAATACTGAGAATGACGGGTTCTAAAAATCAAGAGGCTATTATGTACATGCCTGCTGAGCCAAAGCTTTTAGAGTACGCATACCGTGTTAAACAAGACGTTCCTTTTGAAGCTGATGTTGTTAAGTTTGAGAAGATGAAAGCTGTCCTTCAAGAGGATATTGAAGGTAAAGATTTAAGTGCTGTGACTTTCGATAAGAAAAGAGCAAGTCCACCGAAGCTAGAAGTTGCTTTAAATGGGTTTGATGATGTGGTTGAAAAACATTTTTTGACGAATGCTTATGAACGAGTGATCAATATATCTGGTCGTTTTCAACAAGAATCTATAGCGTTGGGGTTGAGTGAATTGAGGTGATTTATGTTAACGATTGAAACATTTAAAGAACGGTTAGAGCGGACTGAACGTTCAGATTGGCTACAATGAAGTCATCAAAATTACTCTTGTGAAAATATCATCTAAAGCAATTCTTTCAGCTCCTGTTGTGCGTCATATTTGATTCTTTGATAGTCTGTGGTAAAAGTGGTCATGATAGTGCGTATTGTTGACGGTAGCGTTTGCTTTACTAACGGCAGCTCCAAGACTTAAAGCAGTCGTTAGCATCTTTGATGCGCTTATGACTTCTGCTCCGACCAAGCGGTCCTAAACTAGACAATGAAGTTCTTCTAAATTTTTAACTTGAAACGTGAAAAATCAATACTCAAGTTTGATTATAAATACTGATATAGACCTTAGACTTGGCTTATCTAGCGACATTTGAACCGATGAAAATAAGCCCTGCTTTAGATAATAGAATTGTTCTAAATTTCATCAGGAATCTATAAAGTCAAAAATTCTAATTTGATTAGAAAATACCAAAGCGGACATTAGATTAATATGATTTTAGGTATTAAATTTATGATTCTATGGCACTTAGGGGCACATAGTGAGATAGCAATTATCCCAAAAAGAAGTCAAAATTATGATGTAAATGTATCTTATTAAATACTCTGCTTCGTCACTTGAGTTAACTTCTGAATATTCGGAAAAACGTCTTTTAC
>NZ_JACGWF010000124.1:0-8883 GCF_014077595.1 Colwellia sp. 6M3
TTGTTTATCAACGAGGTGTTTCCAATCATCAAATGTTCTACGTGTCATAAGTCACTCCAAAATTAAGTTGGAGGAACTATAAATTCAAACGTTAATTAATAGAACGTGCTCTTGGCCAGACGTTCACGTTGTTTTACACAAAAAACTTTATTTTATTAACTTTCAATATCTGGCGTTTGACAAACTACATCCATATTTTGTGCACGATGTCTTAAATAATGATCCATCAACGTTAACGCGAGCATTGCTTCAGCAATAGGGACCGCTCTAATGCCTACACAAGGATCATGACGACCTTTAGTCACGATATCAGCAGGCTGACCTTCAAGATCAACGGTTTTTCCGCTAACACCAATACTAGAGGTAGGCTTTAAAGCAATTGATGCCACAATAGGTTGACCTGAAGATATCCCTCCTAAAACGCCCCCCGCGTGATTAGAAGCAAAGCCATCAGGTGTTAACTCATCTCTGTGTTGTGAACCTTTTTGATTAACAACGCCAAAGCCATCACCAACCTCTACCGCTTTAACTGCATTTATCCCCATTAGAGCATGCGCAATATCAGCGTCTAAACGGTCAAAAATAGGCTCGCCTAAACCAACAGGTACATTGTTCGCAACAACCATCAATTTTGCACCAATAGAGTCTTTTTGGCGCATAATGCCACGCAATAACTCGTCTAGTTGCTCAAGCTTGTTGGCATCAGGGAAGAAAAAAGGATTCTCTTCAACAATATTCCAATCAAAATTCTCTGCACATACTTCACCAATTTGAGTAACACAGGCTTGAATAGTGATACCAAATTTTTGTTTTAAATATTTTTTTGCCACAGCGCCCGCAGCAACACGCATTGCGGTTTCACGTGCTGATGAGCGACCACCACCACGATAATCACGAATGCCATATTTTTGCCAATAAGTATAATCCGCATGACCTGGGCGAAATGTTTTCGCTATATCGCCATAGTCTTGCGAGCGTTGGTCGGTGTTTTCAATTAATAAGCCTATGGGTGTTCCCGTAGTTTTACCTTCAAAAACACCTGACATTATTTTGACTTCGTCAGCTTCGCGACGTGCGGTGGTAAAGCGAGAAGTGCCAGGTCGGCGTCGGTCAAGATCGAGTTGTAAATCTGCCTCACAAAGCTCTAAACCTGGTGGACAACCATCTATAATCGCTCCTAAGCCTAAACCATGGCTTTCACCGAATGAAGTAACCGTAAATAACTTACCGAAAGTATTACCTGACATAATAAATATTACCTGTTAAATATGATGAGATACCAATGTTCCAATGAATATTAGCATCAAAGTACCCACCAGAAGTTTATCAATCTGGCTGGTTTAATTAATTACTGTTCAAAATCTTGCTGATGACTTTCTAATTGTGCTTTAGTTAATCTAAACACACCATGGCCGCCTCGTTCGAATTCCAACCATTGAAATGGTACGGTTGGAAACGCTGCCGTTAAATGAATTTGTGAATTACCCACTTCGCAAATTAATACACCGTTTTCATTAAGATGATTTGCCGCTTGCGCTAAAATTTGTCGTACGATATCTAAACCATCAAAACCACTACCTAATCCCATTACAGGCTCATGCAAATACTCTTGCGGTAATGAGTCAACATCTTCTTGATCTACATAAGGTGGATTTGTCACTATTAAATCATAGCTTTGCCCTTTAACCCCAGAAAAAACATCAGATTGAATTGGAATAACTTGTGCTGATAATCCATGGCCGTCAATGTTGATTTGTGCCACATTCAGTGCATCAATAGAAAGATCAACTGCATCAACTTCAGCTTCTGGAAAAGCGACAGCGCAGGCAATAGCAATACAGCCACTGCCTGTACATAAATCTAAAATTCGGTTTGGCGATTGTTCAATTAAGCCGGTAAAACTCTGCTCAATTAATTCACCTATGGGTGAGCGTGGCACAAGTACCCGTTCGTCAACATAAAAAGGTAAACCACAAAACATTGCTTGATTAGTTAAATACGCTGCCGGTAACCCTTCTACAATTCGGCGTTCAAATAACTGTAAAATAGCCACTCGCTCTGATGAGACTAAACGACACTGCATTAATTCGTTAGCTAACTCTTGAGGCAAAGCCAGTTCATGCATAACTAACGTAAGTGCTTCATGCCATGCGTTGTTTGTACCGTGGCCAAAATACAAATCAGCCTGATTAAACTGACTCGCACCAAAACGTACATAGTCATTAACGGTATGCAATTGTTCACTTACCTCTGTAAAGTTTATTATTTCCACGCTTTCCTCAGGATGATCATCGTAATGCATATATTTATTATACTTTCACTTGTTATTGTTCGTCGATGTTTTTAGACTTCGCACATGAAATTTAAAGACGCGCTAAATGCGGATGAAAAAAAGTTATTTAAAGATGCTATAGGCAAGGTAAAGCCTATGGTACAAGATAGGGTACACCCGGTAAAAAGAACCATCAAGCAGAAAACCACTTTAACAAAACAAAAACACAACAAAGCCCTTGCAGAATTTCACTTTTCAGATGAATTTGAACCTAATTTAAATACTAATGGGCCTGTTAAATACGTGCGTGAAGGTGTTGACAGTTTTGAAGTTAAAAATTTACGACGTGGCCAATATAGTCCTGATTTGATTTTAGATTTACATGGCCTTGACCAACACCAGTCAAAGCGTGAAATAGCGGCATTACTTGCCGCTTGCGATAAAGAACATGCACAGTGTGTTTGTATCGTTCATGGCTTAGGGGGGCGCGTATTAAAAAATAAAGTACCGCATTGGTTAGTGCAACACCCCGATGTAATGGCCTTCCATCAAGCGCCACTCGAATGGGGAGGCAATGGCGCAATACTGGTTTTAGTCGAACTAAAAGACAAATTTATTAGAGATTAAGCCTGCCAATAAATCAAAAGTAATTAAAGTGATGGTTTAAAATCATTTGGTGAAACGATATTAACCAACTCACCAGACATTTTATCTACACTATATTCAATTTGCGCTACTGAGGCGGTTTGAAACATTGGCATGGCGTGATCGGTTGTCAGTTCAGCAACCAAATAGCTTACTAAAGGCATATGCGACACAAGTAATATATTTTGGTATTGCTCTTCTACACATACAGCATCTAAATAATCATGCACGTCTTTCGCACTATCTTCTGGGGTAATAATGCCTAAAGTTTTTCTTTTAACCACATTACTAAATTCACCTATCAATGCATCAGCTGTTTGTTGCGCTCTTACATAAGGGCTAACAAATACACAATCAAATATTGTGTTGTTTTTTAATAACCATTGGCCAATAAATTTAGCTTCTTTAATGCCGGTTTCAGTCAGCGGTCGTTGTTCATCGCTAGGAGCAACCATTTCAGCTTGACCATGACGCATAACAAAAATTTGCATAAACACCTTATTAACACAATGTATAGCCCACATAATCAATGCGAACAGTTTTCAGTTAGTGAGACTAAAATACCCTCTGTATTTTAACACTAACTATATAGCGTTAAAGATTCATTAGGTATATATCTTAAGAATTGGCGCTATAGTAAAGTAATTGTTTATATTTTTATAACATCTGTTAAGAATAAAATGGACTCACCTTATTCCTTAATGTAATTTAGAACGATAAAAAATATTATACATAAACTATAGCAAAGCCCTGCTGTAGTTAAATTGTGCGGGAGCGAAAGTGAAAATAAGCCCGAATGACACTAAACAATATAAATCAATTACGTTAAGCAATGGCTTAAGAGCTTTATTGGTTCATAATTTAGCTTCAAATAAGTCTGCTGCTGCCTTAGCCGTTAATGTTGGGCATTTCGATGATCCTAACCATAGGCAAGGACTAGCTCACTTTCTTGAACACATGTTATTTCTAGGTACAGAAAACTTTCCAGATGGCAGCGAATATCAAAAATTTATCAATGAACATGGTGGCAGTAATAATGCTTGGACAGCCACAGAGCACACTTGTTTTTTCTTCGACATTGGCCATCAGCACTTTGGCTCTGCAATAGAACGATTTGGTGAGTTTTTTACAGCCCCCCTACTGTCTGAAGAATTTGTAAATAAAGAACGAAAAAATATTGATGCGGAGTTTAAACTCAAACTTAAAGATGACATTCGCCGCCTTTACGATGTTCATAAAGAAACAATCAATCAAGCTCACCCTTTTGCAAAGTTTTCAGTAGGCAGTAGTGAAACTTTAGCTGATAAAGCAGGATATAATTTACGCGAAGAGTTATGCAATTTTTTTGAAAAAAATTACCAAGCTCATTTCATGACTTTAGTATTGGAAGGTCCGCAAACCATTAATGAACTAGAAGATTTAGCGAATAACCATTTCTCTAAAATTCAATCAAATGGACTTGAAAAAATTCAAATTAGCCAACCTCTTTATTATCCGCAGCATCAACAAAAATGGATATCAGTACAGCCGGTTAGGAACGATCAACAACTCATTATTAGTTTTGCTATGCCGAGCATAGATAAATATTATCGCCAAAAACCTGAATCGATATTAGCTTACTTAATTGGGCATGAAGGCCCAGGTAGCATATTGTCATTATTAAAAAGTAAGCAATGGGCTCTGGGCTTAACGGCCGGCTCTGGTATAAATGGCTCTAACTTTAAAGATTTTAATATTAGTATCTCACTTTCAGAACTAGGTGCGAAAAATACCAATGAGATTATAAGTACTGTATTTTCATATCTAAATTTACTAAAAAATGCACCACTTAATGAACAATATTACCAAGAGAAGAAAGCATTAGCAGTATTATCATTTTGTTATCAAGAAAAGCTATCGCCGCTTGACTCTGTTAGCCAACTCGTCATTAACATGCAGCACTACCCAGAGCACGATTATATTTTTGGCGACTATGTTATGGAAGGCCAAAAACAAGAAACGCTAACTAACCTACTCGGGTATTTAGTTGCTAGCAATATGCGTATTATTTCTATCGATAAGAATAACGCCGGCCAACCCCACAATAATATGAGTAAATGGTATCAAGTACCTTATTCTATTCAAGATATTGATCAGCATACCATCGAAAATTGGCAACAAGCAGCGACTTTAAACACACTAGCATTACCTAAAAAAAATCCATACATAGTCGCACAACCAAAACTGGTTAAAGATGATGATGAAGACAATACACCGCAAAAACCACCAGAAAATATTTATCAGCAAAATGGATTAAATGCTTGGTTTAAACATGATACCAGTTTCAACACGCCAAAAGGCTATATATACCTATCTGTAGACTCACCTGCAGTTATAGAAAATGCTAGCACTATTGCAATGACAAGGCTTTTTATTGATTTATATAGTGACGCTGTCATTGAAGAACATTACGATGCTGAGTTAGCGGGCATTCACTATCATTTATATTCACACCAAAGTGGGCTAACACTGCAATTATCAGGTATTAGTACTAAACAAGAACAATTATTGCCGCGCTTATTAGCCAGCTTAATGCAAGGTAAGTTTTGTGCTAATAAATTCGAATTATTTAAACAACAACTTCTCAGTCATTGGCAAAATGCAGAAAGTAGTAAGTCTATATCACAGCTGTTTGCTAAACTTAGCGCTTCAATGCAACCGACTAGCCCAAGTAGCAAAACGTTAATTAGTGCCCTTAAAAAAATAGAATTTAATCAGTTTAAAAGTTTTCTCCCTAAGATTTTTGAAAATACCGCGGTAGACGTTCTAATACACGGAAATTGGTCGAAGCATTCGGCAAATAAAATTATTTCAGATATTAAAAAAGTATTCGTTAATAAATTGTCAGATAGTAATCAAGTTAAAATCCCCTGTAATGATATTCAAGGAAAAGGCACTTTAACGCTGCCAATGGCATTACCCGCTCATGATCATGCTGCTGTTCTGTATTATCCCATGCCAAATAAAGATCTACGCACAGTAGCATTGACCATGTTAACCAACCAGTTATTGTCTCCTATTTTTTTCCAAGAAATGCGCACAGAAAAACAATATGGTTATTTAGTCGGTGTTGGCTTTATTCCAATTAATCGCTACCCTGGTATAGCATTTTATATACAGTCACCTCATACAGACTCTGTCACATTAACAGCGGCAATGAACGACTTTATAGCGCGCTCTGGTGATTTTATTAATCAATTACCTGCTGAACATTGGCAACATTTACAATTTGGTCTCGCCAGTCAGTTACAAGAAAAAGACTCAAATTTAAGAATTAAGAGTCAACGATACTGGGCTGCTATCTGTAATAAAGAAGCGTCATTCGACCAAAAGCAAAAGCTCATTTCAATTATTGAAAAACTATCCATAAAAGATGTAGCAGAATTTATCAAAGCTTACTTTCAACACACCGATAATACAGATTGCTTGTCATTACTGAGTTACGAAAACAACGAACAATTTACATTAATGACGAAAGGTTTAACCATTAAGGACGATGAAGAAACTTTATTGAAAAAATGTCAAAGAAAATATTAATCTAGCCGATACATAACTATATTGCTTTTATGACGATTAAATTACTTCAAAACCCGTCATAAAGCGCCAAAGATTGACTTACCCCTCGACATCATTTTAAATGGGGTGTGACATCCAAAAATAATAAAAATATATGGCATATCTAAGTAAGTTAAATTAATTAGATATGGGTTTCACTACCAAAAGGTTGTATTTGTGCTTTTGCTTCTTTTAAGAAATAAATTAATTCCCCAATGCTATTCGATGGTCGCTCTGTTGACTTTGATCGTTTTACTATTCCCTCATACCAAGGCCCTAGCTTCAGATCACAACATTAACCAAAATCCCTTAAAATTTGAACGAATCTCGATAGCTGAAGGCCTATCTCAAAGCTATGTTTACGATATTACTCAAGATCAAAATGGCTTTATATGGATAGCCACCCAAGACGGCTTAAATCGATATGATGGTAAGAACTTCGTTTATTATCGTCACGACAGTACAGATAAAAAATCAATTGCAGATAACTTTATTAGAAAAATATTTATAGATAACAAAAATGTTCTCTGGGTTGGTACAAATGAAGGCCTAAGCCGATATAACGAATCATTAGATAATTTTGACAATTTTATCCATCAAAAAAATGACAGTAACTCACTAAAAGACAACGAAATATGGGATATTTACCAAGATCCCAATAATAACATTTGGGTCTCCACCAAAGAAGGTCTACATAAATTCGATCCAGAATATCAAAATTTTTCACGAATTAGAATTCGTGGTTTAGATGCTGCTTTGAAAGAGATCAAAACCATTTTCCAAGATGAAAAAGGGAACTATTGGCTTGGTACTTTTGATAAAGGGATATATTTAGCCAACAATACACTGACCTTTGCAATTTCTTTAAGTGAAAACAATAAATGGAATTTAAAACTCAACGCCAATGCACTTTACGACCTAAAGTTTATCGATAACCATTACTGGTTAGCGACTAATAATGGCTTATTTGTTGTGTCTCAAGATTATGAAATTAAAAAGCATTACTCCGATGATAAAGAAAATATAAGCGAGAGATTATTATCTAATAATGTAAGGACAATCACATTGTTAGATAATTCAATGGTATGGCTTGGGACGCTAAATGGCCTTAACATTATTAACTTGTTATCAGGAAATATAGATGCGTATCAGACAGTTCAACATAAAAATGCTATTTCAAACAATTATATTTTAAAATTATTTAAAGATAGTGCAGATAATATTTGGCTTGGCACAAACGGAAATGGAATCAACACTTTTAACAGTTTACAGCTAAAAATTAGACATGGCTTATTTAATTATGACGAAATACCAAGCACAGTAAATGCGTTTGCTGAATCTAAAGATGGAAATATTTGGTTTGCCACCGATGACGGAAAATTGAGTTACTTGAATTCAATGGGTAAGGTAACTCATTTAGAAACAGGGAATACTTCTCCCATCTCTCATTTAATGATAGACAATTCAGATAATTTTTGGCTGAGAACTGAAGCTGAACGCCTTACTCAAGCAGGTAACCTGTATTACTTCGATACCAAAGCTTTAACATTAGTTGAAAACAAATTTTGGACAAATAATTCCTCTCACACAGATTACAGCCAATTATTTTTAATTGAAAATAAAATTTGGTTTCTTGACAGTGAAATGCAATTAACTACATTTGATGTTAAAACTAATCAATTTGAAAGTTTCATACCTAGGAATGCCAATCAGTTCACTTCTTTAAAGTACGACTACAACAAAAGCGAAATTTGGCTTTCAACAAAAAAAGGTGAAATTTTACAGTTTGATATATCTACATCTGAGTTTTCGGATAACTTATACCTACTCTCAAATAGAATGACATTTGGCGAAATTTCAACAATTGCACTGTCAAATAAATGGATCTGGTTAGGCTCACGACATAACGGAGTAGCATTAATAAACAAGAAAGATAGTACCGAATTATATTTCAACGAAAAAAATGGCCTGAGCAACAATTTCATTGCTGACATAGTTATTGATTCGACAGAAATAGGTTGGTTATCAACAAATATTGGAATCAACTCTATTGACCCGAAAAGTAAATTAGTTAAATCCTTTAATAAAGACATGTTAATAAGTGACAATGAATATATTAGTGATAGTTCTCTACTAACATCTAGTGATACTATTTTCTTTGGAGGAATAAATGGTTTTCATACATTTATTCCTCAAGAAATATCTCAAATAAAACAAAAAATACCTACCCCCATCATTTCAAATATATTAACTCAAGTTTCGGGGTTCAAAATAGACGAGGAAATAACAATAACCTAATGATTTAAAAGAAGTTGATGCCTCATTGTGGTAAAATACTTGTTAACTAGACAACGTAAAAAACCACAAGAGAC
>NZ_JACGWF010000071.1:0-22360 GCF_014077595.1 Colwellia sp. 6M3
GTAAAACATGAATGAATAAAATTAAATATCCCCTAACAGCCCCGGCGTTACTTGAACAGAAACTGTCATTTAGGAAATAAGATGACAAGACCTAAAAACGAAAGTTTTTTAATACGGCTTTTAACATCAACTATTCATGTAAAAGAAAACTACTGATGAGTAATGCTAGTGACATGAAACACGATAAGAGCTTAAGTCTCCCCTCTTTTTGGCTATCGCCTTTATGCCTAGTGATTATTTTTTTCACGACCTTGATAACAGAATGGACTGGATACCAACCAACAGCACTTTTGGCTGTATTCATGCTAATAATATTTATTATTATTGAGTGGAAATCTCTAGACTTATCAACAAAAATCATCACATCAGTTGCTATTGGCTTAACAATATCCTTGTTATTGTTGTCTCAAATATCATTACACCAGCTAGGTATGTTAAGTCGCAGCGTAGTTTTTTTTGCATTTTTTTTAATTGCCCTTGGGCTATTAAAAGAAGCAGCCTTAAGCTCAAATTCAGTTAACCTCACCGGCCATGTACTTTTACAGCAACACCCTGTCAGACGTTATGCGTTGCTCAGCTTTGCTAGCCATATTTTGGGCATATTAATGAGTGTTGGCGCTATTAATTTATTAGGTACCATGATCCAGAGAAGTTTACTTGAAAATAAAGATACCGTTGACACACGAATCAGCAGTACAAGACAGCGGCGCATGATGTTAGCTGTCCTGCGAGGTTTTTGTAGTATACCTTTGTGGGCTCCTACCTCAATCACCATTACGCTATTAGTAACCACTATCCCTAATTTACAGTGGATAGATATTATCCCCTATGGCTTATACCTCACATTAGCGCTACTTTTATTTGGCATTTGGCTCGACCATGTTCAGGCGCCCAAACATCTTAGACATCTTGTGCCAAAAATTTCCAACAATTTTTCAGACTTGAAGGTGAGTTACCCCATTATTATGGTTGTCATCACGTTAGCATTAATATCGGGGTTACTAATACTTACCACTCCATTACGACCGATTTCTGCGGTGTTAGTCAGTGCGCCGATAGTTAGCATAGTTTGGATATATTCGCAGTATCGTCGATCATTTAATAAACTCAGCGCAGTAAAGTTAACGGTTAAACGTTTTGGAACCGACATATTTTTTAGATTACCGTTACAACGTTCAGAAATTGTTTTTTTTGCAGGGTCGGTTCTCATTGGCCGTTTGTTATTGGCGGTGTTAGATCTTGACTGGTTTGCACAACAATTAGCTCATTTGAATATATCTGCTGCGCAGATATTAATTGCATCTTCATGGCTAATATATATAGCCGCACTTTTATTTGTCAGTCCGATGATTTCCGTCACATTAATGGCTGGAGCCTTGTCTCAATTGCCGAATGTCGAACATATGCCAGTTACCATAGCGCTTGTAATGATGATGACTTGGGCTGTAGTTGCCGGTAGCTCTCCGTCTACTACTTCTGTTCGTATTAGCGCTAGAATAACCGAAATTTCTCCCTTTCAAATGGGAGTAAAGTGGAATGGTTTATACAGCATAATAGTACTATTGGCTTTAGACATTTTTCTTATTATATTTGTGTAATTAGCAAGGGTGTTAAACCATTATTCAGCAGTTTACTTGCAATATATGAGCAGAGTTAAATATTAATAACTTACATTAACCACTTGAAATTAAATGAATTTATATCCAGTTAATCTAACAAGGTTACTGAGTTCTCTGTATACAAAAGTTTTACATATGCAAAGAAAGCTTAGCCTATTCGCTCCTATAAGGAGTGTATAAGGAATCGATTCAATAGCTTTTGATATCATTGAAAATAATATTATGATCTTAGCAGCTAAATTTTTCGTACTTTTAACCATCGATGTAATAATAACACTAAGGAACACCAATGAAACATAACCTCATCACCTCAAGTATTACTACTTTATTTATAATGGCAAGTGCTGCTGCAACTTCAAATGCATTAGCAACTGAAAAAGAAATTCAAGCAAATGATTTAGTTGAAATGTTCGAAAAGCTCGGTGGAAAACATCCTGGTTATAGAAAGGCACATGCTAATGGTTTATGTGCATCAGGCACTTTTTTGCCAGCGCCTAATAAGCACTTCACAGGAGCAGCCTTATTATCGAGTGGTGAGTTACCAGTATCACTGCGTTTTTCCGTCGGTGGTGCTAATCCAAATAGTGATGAAAAAGCCCCTGGCACTCGTGGTGTGGGCATGCAAATAAAGTTGCCTAACGGCGCTTTACATACTTTCACAGGTAATAACTTCCCTGTGTTTGCTGGCAAAAACCCTGAAGTTTTTTATGGTTTTTTGTCTACTTTACTTCCTGACGAAAATGGTAAAGCTGACCCAGAAAAAACAATCGCATTTGTCGAAAATAATCCAAGCGTTCAAGCTAACGTTTTATGGAATAAAACGGCTAAAACACCAGCGTCATTTGCCAATACTGAGTTTTTTGGTCTTCACACATTTTACTTTGAACAATCGAATGGACAAAAAACTAAATTTCGCTGGAATATTGAACCAAGCTTAGGTGTAAAGACACTGGAAAAAGCAGAGGTTGCTAATATGCCATCTGAGTTTTTAGCAGATACTTTCGCGCAGCAACTTAAAGATAGCAAGGTTAGTTTTACCATTATGGCGAGCTTAGGTGAGGCAGAAGATAGTGATATTGACCCATCAAAACAGTGGCCAAGTGAACGTGCTAAAGTAGCGCTTGGAACAGTTACGGTTAATACTAGTGGCGGTGATGCATGCAAAAATACTAACTTTGACCCTAACATATTGTCGGCAGGGTTTACCCCAAGCGCAGATCCAATATTAAGAATGCGTTCACCTGCTTACGCTATCTCTTTTGGCAAAAGATTAAGTAATCAATAACTAACCATTTAATAATAATATCTAGTCAAAAGCTAAAACGTTAGCTTAATTAATAATAGTACAAATAAAGGAGTTTCTAGCAACTAGAGACTCCTTTATTTTTTAACGATACATTCTATAAAAGGTTACTAAAATTAAATCAATATTGGTGCTTAGCAAGACTTAAAGCTTAATAACTGCCATTTTATCTTGCGACATATCATGCATGGTATAAGCGATACCTCCGGTGTTATAACCCGAGTGTTTGCGCCCAGCAAAAGGCATCCAATCAACGCGAAATGCAGTGTGGTCATTAACCATAACCGCAGTAGCATCTAATTCATTTATTGCCTTCATGGCTATATCTAGATTTTTAGTAAATACCGACGCTTGAAATGCAAATTCTAAAGCGTTAGCTTGAGCAATCGCTTGATTAATATCGTCATAGCCATACACACAAACAACAGGTCCAAAAATTTCCATAGTAGAAACTTTTGCATCTACTGGCGGCTCAAGCAGTACGGTTGGTGCATAAGTTGTTTCGCCTAATCGCTTACCTCCGGTTAGCAATGTTGCGCCTGCTGACACGGCTTCATCAACCCAAGCTTCAATACGATCAACTTCTGCAGGTCGAATAAGGGGTCCACACTCAGTTGATTCATCAATAGCATTACCGACAATAAGTTTTGCTGCACCATCTGCTAACTTTTGGGCGATTGCTTTAGCTTTGGCTTTAGGCGCAAAAATACGTTGTACAGAAACACAAACTTGACCTGAATGATAAAAACCGCCTTTGAGCAAGCTCGGGATCATCGCGTCTATATCGGCACTCTCTTCAATAATTACCGGAGCAACTCCACCATGTTCTAATGCGCAACGTGTGCCTGGTGCTAATTTAGAGCGCAACATCCAACCTACTTTAGCTGAACCAATAAAACTTAAAAAAGCGACACGAGGATCTGTGATCATTCTTTCAGACGTTGCCGTTTCACACATAACAAAACGGCACCACTGTGGTGGTAATCCCGCTTGATGCAAAATATCAACAAATGCCTTACAAGATAATGGCGTGTCTCCGGCAGGTTTAACAAGCACAGGACAACCCGCAGCAATGGCTGGAGCCACCTGATGTACAATTAAGTTTAACGGATGATTAAACGCTGAAACAGCAACAACAACGCCGATAGGCTCCTTACTGGTATAGGCAATTCTTCCAGCACCCGCTTGGGTTAAATCCATGGGGATTTGGCTCCCCTTTAAGTTGGCTATTTCTTTAGCACACAACTCCACACCATCAATTGCTCTCGTGACTTCTACTCGAGCATCAACCAGCGGTTTACCGCCTTCGCTTGCAATTAAAAGTGCTAATTCATCTGCTCTTTCAGAAATTAACACGGCTACTTTCTTGAGGATATTTATTCGCTCAAATGCTGGTAGCCATTGCTGACGGTCTTTAAAGAGTTGCTCAGAAGTCGTTAAATAATTATCTATCTTTGCCCACTCTAACATCGGCACAGAGCCTAGATAAGTTTGATCATATGGATTAAAAACATCAAGCTTCTCAGCTATCTTACTTTTGTCTAAATCGACCATAATATCCTCTTTAATAGGTTAAAGTTAGTTTGAAAATAAGCAATATTAAAATAACACTTTTAAATCAAACAAACTTTCGCTGCCAACTCATCAATTAATACTTTTTTATTTTCAGAATAATCAACGGGCAATTCAACAAGATGAACCCCTCCCGCTGAAAATGCTTTTTCATAAGTTGCAATAATATCTTCAGCAGATGTAACTCTATGCCCTGTCGCGCCATAACTTTCTGCGTATTTAACAAAATCAGGATTGTTAAACTCTAAGCCCCAATCATCAAAACCAACACTGGCTTGCTTCCAACGGATCATCCCATAAGAGTTGTCGTTTAACACCGTTATCACTAGGTTCAAACCTAAACGAATTGCTGTTTCTATCTCTTGTGAGTTCATCATAAAACCGCCATCACCACATATTGCCATTACGCGTCGATCAGGATGTAACATCGCAACCATCATAGCCGATGGCAGGCCTGCTCCCATGGTAGCAAGCGCATTATCAAGTAATACTGTATTGGGTTGATAAGCTTTATAGTTTCGTGCAAACCAAAGTTTATACATGCCGTTATCAAGGGCTATAATGTCTTTTTCGCCCATAACCTTTCGAATATCTGCAACGAAGCGTTGTGGAATAATAGGAAAGCGAGCGTCATCAGCACTTTCTTCAATATGTTCATCAATCGCGAGTTTTATTTTATCAAAGTAGCTTCTATCGAACTTAACCTCTCCCGCTAATTTATCTTTTAATGCGTTCACTGAGGTCACTAAATCGCCAACAATTTCTGATTGTGGAAAATAAACTTGGTCAACTTGCGCTGATTTATAATTGACATGAATAACTTTCTTACCTCCTGATTCCATAAAAAAAGGCGGTTTTTCAATAACATCATGACCAATATTAATAATGACATCGGCACGTTCAATAGCACAATGTAGGTAGTCACCCGATGATAAAGCTGCAGTACCTAAAAATAGACTTGAGCGTTCATCAACAACGCCTTTACCCATTTGCGTAACAAAAAACGGAATACGGGTAGCATCAATAAAATCAGACAGTGCCGTTCGAACGTTTTTACGGTTTGCGCCAGCTCCAATCAAGATTAACGGCATTTTAGCTGTTTTTATCAGTGCAACCGCTTCGTCAATAGCAACATCGTTAGGACTAGCATAATGGCGCTTATGAGGCATTATGATGTCTGCATTACAGTCTTCTTCTGCAATGTCTTCAGGTAGTTCTAAAAGCACGGCGCCGGGACGTTCTTCTTCACTAAGGCGAAAAGCTTCACGCACTAATGAAGGAATAGTATTACCGTGAACAATTTGTTTAGACATTTTGCAGATAGGATCAAACAAGCCAACCACATCAATAATTTGAAACTGTCCTTGCTTCGAGGTTTTAATTGGTTTTTGGCCCGTGATCATAATTAAGGGCATGCCACCTAAATGAGCATAAGCTGCAGGTGTTGCTAAGTTAGTTGCTCCTGGCCCAAGTGTTGCCATGCAAACACCGGCTTTACCGGTAAGGCGCCCATAAGTTGCAGCCATAAACCCAGCACCTTGCTCATGGCGAGTTAAAACGAGCTTAATTGATGACTTACGTAAAGACTCCACCATATCCAGATTTTCTTCTCCTGGTACAGCAAAAATATGATCTACACCTTCCGCTTCTAATGCTTGTACAAATAAATCAGATGCTTTTACCTTGTTTTTCTCAGTCATAATTTGTCCTTTATCAGTCCTGCAAAAATGTTTTTAAGATAATATCTACTCAGCTACCCTAACATTGAATCACCTTAAAATAACTTGTTACACGCTTAATAGCGGCATAACATTGTCAACTATATTTAACGATTGAAAGTGTGTTTTAGATCAATTAACGTTGTTAACTAAATAAATTAGACAGCTCACTCACGTTTGAGGAAGTAAAAGTAACCCTACTGAGCATTGCGATAGCAACAATGATAATTACCGAAGAATGATCAACTAAAAATCCCCTAAATTTCGCTTAGGCTATATTTCATCATTGGTTAAAAAAAGGTGGATAAGAGTGAAAGTAATCTGTGATATTTAATGGTAAAAATTTGCTTTTATGGCCGCTTAAGTTCTACATTTTTAGTTGTAAAACTGAAGTAATCTCCGCCCATTTTACCCACTGAATCAATTGATTTTTGATTTATACTGCCATCGTTATACAGGTCATCTCGAACATAAACATACTTTACATCGAGAAGGATTACCGTACCGCCTGTGGGTAAATCACTTACCGGAATAACTTCTCTTAAAGTACACTCGTATCGAATTGGCGCATCTTTAACTGAGCTAGGCTGTACTTTATAACTTGCACAACTTTCAACGTCAGCGAAATCGAATTCACTTTCATCAATTTTCAGACTTGCACTGGTCTGATTCATTTTTTCTAATAAAGCGGAATTAACGATATTGACAACACATTCACCCGTTTCAATTAAATTTTGCAAGGTGTCTTTATCAATGCCACTTCGTTGTGTTACTTGGGTATAAAGCAGCACAGGAGGATTACAGCTTGCGACTGTAAAAAATGAATAAGGCGCTAAATTATCAATATTATCGCGTGATCGGGTACTGATCCAAGCGATTGGTCTGGGAGTTATACCACCATTTAAGAGACGATACTTTTCTTGGCTTTCTAATTTAGCAACATCAAAAATCATTTATTTTCCATTTAATTTTACTTACATTTGACTGTAAATATACTACGTATGCAATGCCGTTGAAGTTCAGTTCAGTTCAGTTCAGTTCACCGACTAAACATATAGTAAGCCAAATAAGATTAATTCAATCATACTTCATATATTCAGGCTAATCGCGTTGGTACAAAGACTCAATCGTGCTTGATTCTATAGAGTGTAGATTTATCATGTAACCTGCTAATGCACCAGAGGCGTTTTCTGGCAATTCGATTTTTTCGACAGCCAGTGCATGAATTGTAAAACGATAAAGATGCAAACCATCGCCTTTAGGTGGGCAAGCGCCACTAAAAGCTGGAATACTGAAATCATTTTCTATTTGAGTACTCCCGATTGGTGTACTAGTATTTTTTTTACTACCTGCGCCGGTTGGCATTTCCATTACTGTTATTGGTATGTTTATTATCTGCCAATGCCACCAACCACTGCCTGAAGATGTATCGGGGTCATAAGCTGTAATAGCAAAACTTTTGGTGCCTTTAGGTGCGTTAGACCATTTAAGGTGTGGTGACAAGTCTCCTCCTGAACAATTATAGCCATTGAATTCATGTATTTTAGACATAAATTCACCTTGTATAATATCCTGACTTGTTAATGTTAGCGGTGCTGAAAAAACCGATACAGATACGCTGAGTGATAAAACTAAAAGTAGTTTAAGTTTAATAAGCATAATGACCCTTATTTATTTTTATATTATTTGATCAAAAGCGCGATTAAAAGGCGCTCTTCGCTCTGATACATTCCTGTGTCTGCAACATACCGTAATTTCTGTACATAAAAAATCCGATGATTTTAACCATCGGATTTTTATCTCATCAGTCAACAAAGCCAGGATTAGTACCTTATCTTCATGAGTAAATGACTTAACTTTTTTGTCTCATTTTAGTGATTATTCACCAAATTTATGCACAACGCTGATTTTAAATGTACGACCTAAAGGGTTATGTGTAAATGGGTCATAGTTTAAATCTAAACGAGCAAAAGGAGGCTCTTCATCCGTTAAATTACTTACCGTTAAGTTAACCTTGGTTAGATCATCATTAAAGATATAGTTATAACTTAAATCAAGCTGTACTTGGCTATCAATGACTTGACCTCTAGTGTTAGTGGTAAATAACGAATCTCGTTCATCTTTATAATCACTTACATAATAAGCAGATAAACTAATATTATGATTCTCAAAATCGAAGCTATTGATCATGGTAGCTTTATACTTAGGTATTGGACGATTAGAGTTAGTATTATTTAGGAAACCAGCTGCGTCAAAAGCTTCTGATAAATCATCACCAGCCACTTTATATTCCGCGGTATACGTTCCATTCATGTCCAAGGTCCAATAATCGGTAACATTTAAGCGTAATTGAACGTCAATACCACTTGTTTTAACATCAGCGCCATTGATAATTTTAGTTTCAATACGTTCAACTGTATTTGCGTTACCAGGCTCTGTCCATTGCACTTGATCAACATAAGGTTGTTTACCGGCAACTGCAGCAGCTAATACTGCATTATAGTTTTCAACAATGATTGGATCACTTAGGTCAAAGGACCAAAAATCAACGGTTGCGAATAAGCGATCATCCCAAAACTCACCAATAACACCAAAGTTTAGTGCAACGGCAGATTCAGGTGCTAAGGCACCATTTCCTTGAGTATCAACAGCTTTAAAGGCGGCAGGAGCTCCAACATAAGAAAGCGTTGTATTACTACCTTCTAGTTGATTAAGTGTTGGTCCCCTAAAGGTTGTACTGGCAGAGCCTCGTAATGAAAAGTTATCATTAATGGTGTATTGCGCTGATACTTTTGGATCTAAGGTATCACCAACATCTCCGCCATAATCTTCATAACGTAAGGCTATTTGCATTTTTAAATCATCTGATACTGGTAACGCTAATTCACTGAATAAAGCATAAATACTTTGCGATGAATCTTGATTTAACTCACCACTACGAAAATGAAAAACCCCCGTTGGGTTTGCACAATCTGTTTCACCCATTACTGGACATGGATTTATAGCTAAATTTCCTAGGTCATTAACTTCATTTGAAAAAGATTCATAACGATACTGAGTACCAACAGCAAACTCAACAACACCGCCGTCCAATTCAATATCTAAATCACCTGAAAGTAAGCCATCAAGCACTAATAATTCAGTGGCTTTTTGCGAAGTTCTTGTTCCTGACACATAATCTAACACCTCTTGTGTATTAGCTAGTTCAGGTTGATAGTTTGGGTTAGTCGCACCATTAGAAGCCGATGTTTCAATGCCGTTAGAAAACGGATTAAAGAATAAACAGCCATTTGCACCGGGTACACCCGCATCCATATCACAATTATCGCCACCATAACCTAACAAAGCATTCTTCAATGGTACGATTAAGGTATCGGGGTTACTGCGATAATCAAGTTTTGAATTTGAATAAGCAAAACCTGTTTCCCAGTTATAGCCATTATCAAATTTACCTTCCAGGTCTGCTGCAATACGATAAGTTTTATAGTCTAAACCACCTTCACTTGACGGCCCAGTAACACCTACGGTGCGACCAATATAAGCGACGCGATTTAACGAAGGGTGAGGAGCACTAGCAAATTCAGGATTGCTCGCCACTAAAGCTTGCCATGCTGGATGATAGGTCGGTACATAACGATCTGAAAAATCGACCAACTTTTGTGGAGGATAAGACGGCGAGCCATAAGTGGTGGGAACCTCAGTTTCTGAATACAACACTTCAACATGTAATCTAATATCATTGTTAAAGTCATGGTTTAATTCACTAAAAACTTTTAAGTGTGTATCACCATCATTTAATGCTGAGAATGGCGTATATTGAAATCTACATAAACCCGCTTTTGTTCCGCCTAATACTTCACAACCTGGATCTAATAAATATTTAGGTTGTGAATCATCACCAAGCCAAGCAGCATTAAATATCGACGGCGGATTACCTATTGATGACCAACCACCTTGCGGGTTAGCAGCATAATCTTGTACCGCCCAATCTTTATCTGCAGTGCTTATAGTGTTGGTTTTATCATAGCTCACAGAAGTTACCCAATGGGTATCATCATTGCCTAAGCCAAAGATTAAACCTAAGCCGTAATCGCCATCACTATCTTGTAAATTTTTATAGTCCGCTTTTACTTCTAAGCCTTCAAAATCGCCTCGGGTTGTAAAGTTCACTACACCTGCTATTGCATCAGAACCATATATAGCTGCTGCACCTTCTTTTAACATGTCAACGCGCTTAACCGCCATTGAAGGAATATCTTGGGTGTTAACATAAAGCATTTGTTGGTCAACAATAGAGTAAGGGTTAAAGGTGTGTCTTTTACCATTAATGAGTACTAATGTACGCCCTGCCCCGAGTCCTCTTAAATTAATGTTCGAAGTACCTTCGGTGCCATTAGAGCCGTATTGATTAGAATTACCTTGAATACCAGAGCTAATTGACAATTTTTGTGTCATTTCAACGATAGATGGAGAGCCTATTTTTTCTAAATCGGCTCTACTAATCGTTTGTACAGGTGCTGAGGTTTCAAGTGCTGAACCTTTTAAATGAGAACCAATAATTTGGATTTTCTCAATATCTTTTGCATCTGTTTCTTTTACTTCTTCGGCATATATGGCAGTGCTGCCCATTAACCCAAGCACAGCACTGATGGCGATTGTTATAGCATTTTGCTTTAATCTGGTATTTTTCATCTGCTTCCCCGTTATTCACTTTGTTTTATTATGGTTTTAATATTTTCAATTAATGGCTATTAGATAACTGCCAATAGTCATTAATTATTCTGTTAACTGCGATGATTCTCCGCCAGCGTCTTGGTTGTAAAGTAATAATAAATTCGCACATAAAATATTTATAAAGATTCATAAAAACTGCACTTACAGTTTTCTATCTAGAGCATATTTTGCGTTAAACAATCATTTATTAATCCAACCGCGATAAGGTTAATTCCTGCGTCGTTCAAATTAAAAACAGTTTAATAAACCTACACACTAATAAACAATTCGAACCGATACTAGTTCTGCCTAGCGGAATATGCAAGTACTTTATTTGACCACAAGTTCCACTTAATTTAAATTTAACCTAATATTAACATTAATGCTGACAACATTTATTTAGAGCAAAAATTCTATATTTATTGTTTATTAAGTGTATACAGCGGTATTAGTTATAATTACATCTTGATATTACATTAATCATGTGTTCCACTGTGCGGAATGTAAAATTTTCTAAGGGATTGTAAATGATTCGAGATAAAGAAATGTTGGATCAATTTCTCAACAGTATTTCAAAGTTCGTTAGAGAACGTTTAGTTCCTGCGGAAAATGAAGTAGCAGAAAATGACGCTATTCCAGATGATATTGTGCAAGAAATGAAAGCTATGGGCTTGTTCGGTATGACCATTCCTGAAGAGTATGATGGTTTAGGCCTGACTATGGAGGAGGAAGCGCTTGTCGCCATTGAGTTAGGTAGAACATCACCGGCTTTTCGCTCACTCATTGGGACTAACAATGGAATTGGCTCTGCAGCCATTGTATTCGACGGAACAGACGAACAAAAGCAAACCTACTTACCCAAATATGCCACAGGTGAGCTAATTGGATCTTTCTGTTTAACAGAGCCAGACGTTGGCTCTGACGCCTCAGCAGTAAAAACTACGGCAATAAAACAGGGTGATGAGTATATTATTAATGGTACTAAGCGTTTTATTACTAATGCCCCAAGAGCTGGCACTTTTACCGTAATGGCTCGAACAGATTTATCGATTAAAGGCGCTAAAGGTATATCTGCCTTTATTGTAGATGCCTCTACGCCAGGCATTACATTGGGTGCTAAAGATAAAAAGATGGGTCAGCAAGGATCACATACCTGTGACGTTATTTTTGAAAATTGTCATGTCCCGGCCAAAAATATTATTGGAGGGGTAGAAGGAAAAGGCTTTATAACGTCAATGAAAGTATTAGATAGAGGCAGATTACATATTTCAGCCTTAAGTGTCGGCATTGCTGAACGTTTAATTGACGATGCATTAAGGTATGCAATAGACAGAAAGCAATTTGGAAAACCCATTGCCGAGCACCAAATGATTCAAGTCATGTTAGCAGACAGTAAAGCTGAAGCTTACGCCGCAAAATGCATGGTACTTGATGCTGCAAGACAAAAAGATTTAGGCAAAAAGATAAGTACTGAAGCATCTTGTTGTAAATTGTTTGCCACAGAAATGGTTGGCCGAGTCGCTGACAAAGCTGTTCAAATTCATGGTGGTGCAGGTTATATTTCAGAATACGCAGTAGAAAGACTTTATCGTGACGTTAGGTTATTCAGGTTATACGAAGGTACGACACAAATTCAACAAATGATTATTGCCAAAAATATGATCAGAGATATTCAATAAATTAAGACCAACGAAGGATTTGCACAATGAATTTAAATTTTACCGCCCAAGAAAAAAACTTTCAACAAGAAGTGCAGCAATTTTTGCAAGATAAATTGCCAAAAAACATCGCTCAAAAAACCAAAAATTCGATACATTTATCAAAAGATGAATGTATTGAGTGGCAAAAAATACTGCATAAACAAGGTTGGTCAGCACTTAATTGGCCAGTTGAGCACGGTGGAACCGGTTGGACACAAACGCAAAAATATATTTTTGCCAATGAATGCGCTAAAGCCGGTGGCCCAGATGTGATCCCTTTTGGATTGAAAATGGTTGCACCTGTCATTTATACCTTTGGTAATGAAGAACAAAAACAACGTTTTCTACCTGATATATTAGCCAGTAATGTTTGGTGGTGTCAGGGTTATTCAGAACCTGGTGCAGGTTCTGATCTTGCGTCGGTTAGAACAACAGCGGTAAAAGAAGGCGATGAATATGTTGTTAACGGCACCAAAACATGGACAACACTCGGGCAACATGCTGATTGGATATTTTGCTTAGTTAGAACAGGAGAGCCTAGCGCGAAAAATCAAGAAGCGATCAGTTTCCTGTTAATCAACATGCACGACCCTAAAATTACTGTATCACCCATTATTACTATTGATGGTAGACATGAAGTTAATGAAGTTCACTTTGATAATGCGCGAGTACCTACTGAAAATCTTATCGGCGTGGAAGGCAAAGGTTGGACATACGCTAAAGTCCTATTAACACATGAGCGAACAGGTATTGCTCGGGTTGCTATTTCCAAAGATCGCCTAGTGCAATTAAAAACCTTGGCTCAAACATCTCCGGATGGAGATAACAAACTGATTGATGACGCTATTTTTGCGCAAAAAGTCGCACAAGTAGAATTAGACTTATTAGCCCTAGAGTATACTGAGTTACGCACCCTTTCAGCCATTAGTACAGGTCAAGCACCGGGACCAGAATCATCAATATTAAAAATTGTTGGCACCCAAGTTATTCAAGCGATAGACGAGTTGTATGTTGAAGCCGCTGGGTACTACTCAATGCCATATGTTCCTGAGCAATTCAATGATGACTTTGACGGGCAAAGCATTGGTCCTGATATGGCAACGAATAGTTCATTACGTTACTTTAATAACCGAAAAGCATCCATTTACGGTGGCAGTAACGAAATTCAAACTAACATCATCAGCAAAGCCGTTTTAGGCCTTTAAATTAGTATTAGGAGTTTACAATGGACTTTTCGTTAAATAGCGAACAACAAATGATTCAAGATAGTGTATCGAAGTTTATTCTCAACGATTACGATTTTGAAACACGTAGAAAAATACTCGAAACTAACACAGGTTTTAGTCAAGAAAATTGGCGCTTATTTGCTGAACTTGGCTGGTTAATGCTGCCATTTACCGAAGAAGACGGTGGTTTAGGTGGTTCTATGGTCGACCTTATGCTGGTCATGGAAGAGTTTGGTAAAGGCATGGTCGTTGAACCATTTTTAGCAACTGCCGTTATGTCAGGTGGCTTAATTGCCTTGGCGGGTAATCAAGCACAAAAAGACGATTACCTACCTAGAATCATGGCAGGTGAACTACAAATGGCCTTTGCCTATGCTGAACCACAAAGCCGTTATCATTTAAATAATGTAAAATGTAGCGCTAGTGAAAACAATGGTGAATTTGTTATTACAGGTCACAAGTCTGTCGTGTTAAACGGTAATCATGCTGATACTTTAATCGTTGCCGCGCGAACTTCAGGGGCAACAAATGACAACAATGGCATCAGTTTATTTCTTGTTGATGCTAATCACCCAAGTGTTAAACGTGAAGGTTATGCCAATGTTGACGGACACCAAGCCGCTGACATTTGGTTTGATAATACCCCGACCCTTGGATTGTTAGGTGAGCAAGACAATGCTTTGCCAGCCATTAACAATATTATCGACAAAGCCACACTCGCTGTTTGCGCCGAAGCTGTTGGTGCCATGCAAATAGCCAATGAACGCACAGTAGAGTATGCAAAAACACGTAAACAGTTTGGTCGTACTATTGGCACTTTCCAAGCACTGCAACATCGACTAGTAAATATGTTTATCGAGCACCAACAAGCTAAGTCGATGCTGTTAATGGCTGTATTAAAAATGGACAGTAATAATGGTCAAGATGCCAAAGCATTATCGGCAGCGAAAAGTCGAATTGGTAAAGCAGCAAACTTAGTGGGCCGTGAAGCGGTACAACTGCATGGTGCTATAGGCATGACTGATGAGCTTGATGTAGGTCATATATTTAAACGATTAACTACCATACAATTTTTGTTTGGTAGTACTGATATTCATACCAAACGTTTTGCATCTTTATAACCCATTAATTAGTCATACCTCATAAAAAATGCCTTGAATTGATTCAGTACAATTCAAGGCATTTTTATTCTCAATGTAGAAATAACCAAAACATTAGTTTATATCCGTAATTTCACTTCCTAATGCAACAAAAACACTGATTAAATAAAAACACTAATTAAATAAAAATTAGTAGACTAAACTAGTTAACTAATTTTGTTACTTAAAATAAGCTCAACAAACTTGATATTAAAACTAAATAACAGAGGTAAGAATATTCTACTCTTTAAATCAAAGCATGCTTTGTTTAACTAAAAGCACTGCTGTTTCGTGCTGCGCATGAACAAAAGAGCTTATTTTTATATCGGCTAGTGCCGCTTTTTCCTCTAAGGTACTCACTTTAACAATTAGATTTGCTTCAGGATAATAATCCAACACAGCTTCACAAATAACTTGTTTATTCGCTACAGAGTTAACCGTAACAATAATACTCTTAGTTTGTTCTACCCGTAACGCTTCCAATACTGGCGCTTTGTCTAAATGGCCAAAATATGCGTTATAGCCACGCTTTCTTGCCAGCAATACATGCTGTAAGTTATCAGAAATAATTAAGAAACTTACGTCTTTATTGCTGAGTTCTTTTGCAACAATTCTACCCAAAATAGCAAAACCACACACAATGGTATGATTAGAGGCTTGAACAGGTGTTATTTTGTCGGATTCAAAAAACTCAACAACAAATATAGCGGCAATTTTATAGATATTACTGACCATAAAGGGCGTTAATATCATTGATAACACAGTGATCAATATTAAAAAGCTGCCAATACTTTCCGACAACAGGTTGTGATTCATTGCCATAGCAAAAATAGCAAACGAAAACTCCCCTACTTGGCATAACGCTACCGCAGATTTTATCGACTCACTTTTATTAGATTTCATTCTGATCAATAGATAAATAATCAATGCCTTTATCAACATAACCAGCGCTAAAACCCCCAACACCCAATGCAGATTACTGACAAAATATAAAACATCAATTTTGGTGCCGATAGCAAAGAAAAACGCCCCTAATAATAAATCTTTATACGACGCTATATCTGACTCAACTTTTATATGAAATTTAGTTTCGGCGATGATCATACCAGCGATAAAGGCGCCTAAAGAATAGGTAAAACCCATTTCATGTGCTAGTAATGACGCGCCCAAAACGATAGTAAACACTGAACTTAAAAAGAGCTCTTCCATACGGGCACTGGCCGAAAAGTGTAATAGCCAAGCAATTAATTTTTTGCCGATAGTAAACATAAAAAGAATAATAACGCCGGCATACAAAAAAGTTTTTAATAATATGTCTGACATCGATAATTCATTATTCGATAAAAAACCCATCAGTAATAAAATAGGGATCACCGCTAGGTCTTGAAATACCAATATAGCGACTGATTTTTTGCCATAAGGCGTAACAATATCTTTTGATTTTTTCAGATAGGGTAAAACGATAGCCGTTGAAGACAAACTAAATGCAAGGGCAATAACTAAAGACGTAATGGGTTCGACATTAAAGATATAAAAGGCCATCGCAAAGATAACCAAGGAACTGAAAGCCACCTGCACAAAACCATTAAAAAATATCAGCTCTTTCATTTTACCTAGTTTAGAAAAAGACATTTCTAAACCTATAGTAAACATAAGAAAAACAATGCCGAACTCGCCAATAAGCTCGAGTGAGTGAGGTGTAGTACTGCCATTAAAGTCGAAAAAGTTACTGACGATGGTGCCAGTAATGATATAGCCAATAATATGCGAAATTGAAAATTTGGTTAATACAATATTTATGACACTAGCAAGCGCTAACGATATAGCAATAATAACAAGTACGGAGTCCATTTGTTCCCTTAAAACTAACCTGATATTTACATCAGCAATTAAAATATACTTGTTTAATTACATGCACATTACAGACCATTAAAATAGTAAAAGTATATTAACATAAAACAAATATATTCATTAAAGTTCAATAACTTAAAATATAATAAAAAATAAAAATGCGGTTAAAAATCACCTTAGCGCCTGATATTGATGCGCCCGCACTAAATCGGTGCATTCAAATGTCTATTTTAGTCATCAATACTGCTCTTATTTATCTATGACTTAAGCGATTCAAGTTTTTAAATAAAATGCCTACAGCAACCATTACTCGTTGCTATGAATAGTATGTGACGCTAAACATTTTGCGTTAACTTAACTTAAAAATACTCAATTAACTACCTACCTATATTCTTTGGCGCAATTTGTGCAACTTGCCTTTATAACATTGATATACCTCACCGTTTTATAAAAATAATGATAAATAATAATGACAGCTAACGTGCTAACAAAAAACTTAACGACTGTGAAAACAAATAAAAGTGCTTGGCTAGCTAACCTGTTATTAGAGTTTAGTGACACTTCAAACGGCACACAGCTTACCCGCACTGAGCGCAATGGCCCGTTAAGTGTGCAAAAAGCTTTTTATCCTGAAGGGCGTGAATGCGCACATATTTATTTATTGCATCCACCAGCGGGTATTGTGTCGGGTGATGAACTACGAATAAATATTAAGGTAAATCAGCAGGCGCATAGTTTAGTGACTACGCCTGGTGCTAATCGCTTTTACCGTGCTCGTGAAGACCTTTCTATTGGTGACCCTAAACAAGCACAGCACTGCGAGTTATTTTTAGCAGAGCATGCAAAGTGTGAGAATTTTCCACTGGAAACCATTGTTTATGAAGGCGCTGATGGGGTTAATACTGTCGATGTGCATTTAAAAAGCAGCAGTGTTTATTTAGGTTGGGATATTACCTGCTTAGGATTACCACGGTCTGAGCAATTTTTTAAAGATGGTCGATACACCCAGTTAAACCGCGTTTATTGTGACGATACGTTACTTTACCACGATAGAATTTCCATTAAACCTGAGAATAAAATACAGCAACATATAGCCGGATTAAATAACAAAAGTGTGTTTGCCACTTTTATAGCTTATGCGGCAAAAGGTTTAATTAACGATACAGAAAATAAAGCACTTATCGCTAAATTACGTGATGTAGTTATTGAGGATAAAGCAGAACAAAAAATAAGTATTAGCCAAATACGGCAGTTATTAGTCATACGTTATTTAGGTCAACATGGTGAAGAATGTAAAACACTTTTCATTAAATTATGGCAATTAATGAGGCCCTTATATCTTAATAAGCCAGCCAATATCCCACGTATTTGGCATACCTAATTAAGCAGCAAGCACCTAATATATTGATGGTTTTGAAAGCAGATAAAATCGTAAAAATAAAAAATAGAGAAACCTATGGATTTATTACCAAGAGAGAAAGACAAACTACTGATATTCACCGCAGCCTTGCTAGCAGAGCGACGACTCAACCGAGGGTTAAAGTTAAATTACCCTGAAGCAATGGCTTATATTTCAATGGAAATAATTGAAGGTGCACGTGATGGTAAAACCGTTGCACAGATGATGGATTATGGTCGAACGCTATTAACACGCGAACAAGTAATGGATGGTGTTTCAGAATTAATTCCAGACGTTCAAGTAGAGGCCACATTTCCTGACGGTACTAAACTTGTCACCGTTCACAACCCCATTATTTAATCATAACTTGGATACAAGAGAATTACATATGATCCCAGGTGAAATAAAAACTGACCCAGGTAACCGTGAGCTCAACGTAGGTTGTAAGCAACTAAAAGTTATCGTGGCTAATTCAGGCGACCGACCGATTCAAGTTGGCTCGCATTATCATTTTTATGAAGTTAACCCCGCGCTACATTTTGATCGGGCAGCGGTAAAAGGTTTTCGTTTAGATATCACCTCTGGCACCGCAGTACGTTTTGAACCCGGACAAGAGCGCGAAGTAACATTGATTGCTTTTCGTGGACAGCGCCGCGTATTTGGTTTTCGTGCTGAAATTCAAGGAGATTTATAAACATGGCTAGCATTGATAAAAACGCTTACGCTCATATGTTCGGACCAACAGTTGGCGATCGCGTTCGTTTAGCCGATACCGACTTATGGTTGGAAGTTGAAAAAGATTTTACCGAATACGGTGAAGAAGTTAAGTTTGGTGGCGGAAAAGTTATTCGTGACGGCATGGGACAAAGTCAGGCCTCGTGCTTTGAAACGGTAGACTTAGTGATCACCAATGCGTTAATTATTGATCATTGGGGCATTGTTAAAGCCGATGTAGGCATTAAAAATGGTCGTATCGCCATCATTGGCAAAGCCGGTAACCCTGATATTCAAGACAATATCGATATTGAAGTAGGAGCCGGCACTGAAGTTATTGCTGGCGAAGGACAAATTCTAACCGCGGGCGGAATTGACGCGCACATTCACTTTATTTGTCCGCAACAAATAGAAGAAGCATTAATGTCAGGTGTCACCACCATGATCGGTGGCGGAACTGGCCCAGCTACAGGCACTAAGGCGACCACCTGTACGCCGGGTCCGTGGAATATTTATAAAATGCTGCAAGCCACTAATGACTTTCCAATGAATTTTGGCTTTTTAGGTAAAGGTAATACTAGTTTACCTCTTGCACTAGAAGAACAAATTGAAGCCGGTGTTTGTGGCTTAAAACTTCATGAAGATTGGGGAACAACACCTGCGTCTATTGATAACTGCTTATCGGTTGCTGAACGTTACGACGTACAAATTGCTATTCACACCGATACCCTAAACGAATCGGGCTTTGTCGAAGATACTTTAGGTGCGTTTAAAGGTCGTACTATTCACACTTATCATACGGAAGGTGCTGGCGGCGGACATTCGCCTGATATTATTAGAGCCTGTGGTGAAGCCAATGTGTTGCCTTCTTCAACCAACCCCACTCGTCCCTACACCATCAATACCATTGACGAACATCTCGATATGTTGATGGTTTGTCACCATTTAGATCCTTCTATCCCAGAAGATATTGCCTTTGCTGATTCACGCATTCGTAAAGAGAGTATTGCGGCAGAAGATATAATGCACGATTTAGGTGCCATCAGTATGATCGCCTCTGACTCGCAAGCGATGGGACGGGTCGGAGAAATGATCACCCGCACTTGGCAAACCGCCCATAAAATGAAACAACAACGTGGGCCATTAGCACCTGATACCGAACGAAACGATAACTTTCGCATAAAGCGCTATATCGCAAAATACACTATAAACCCTGCAATTAGCCACGGCATTAGCCATGAAGTAGGCTCTATAGAAGTCGGTAAATTGGCTGACTTAGTATTATGGAAACCAGCATTTTTTGGTATAAAACCGGCACTGATTTTAAAGTCGGGCTTTATTGCTGCCGCGCCAATGGGCGATGCCAATGCTTCTATTCCTACGCCACAACCTGTTTATTATCGTCCCATGTTTGGTGCCTATGGTAGTGCTCCTGCAAAAACCTCAATGACATTTATGTCACAGGCTTCAATTGATGCCGATGTACCGGCAAAAATAGGTATGACACGTATGGTTGGCGTTTGTAAAAACACCCGAAACATTGGAAAGGACGATATGATCCATAACAGCTGGCAACCCAAAATAGACGTTGATGCCCAAACCTATGAAGTAAGAGCCAATGGCGAGCTGTTAACCTGCGAGCCAGCAACTACCCTGCCGTTATCTCAACTTTACTGTTTATTTTAGGAAACTACATGTTAAAAGCTTATGAACGTTTAGATCATACTCATGGTGAAATAGTTGACTCAATCACCTTAGACCAAGACACCCGTAAAAAAGCCCGTATCAAAGGTACAACAGATGGCGGCGCAGACATTGGTATTTTTATGGAACGTGGTCATCCGTTATTAGTCGGTGAAATATTAAAAACAGAATGCGGTTTATTCGTAGAAATTAAAGGCGAAGCAGAGCCTGTGTCTACCGCAATTGCAACGGACTGGCTGACGTTTTGTAAAGTTTGCTATCACTTAGGGAATAGACATACCTCATTGCAAATTGGAGAGCTTTGGTTGCGCTTTAAACCCGATCACGTTTTAGAAGCCTTAGCCGAAAAATATGGCTTAACCATTGATAAAGCACCCGCTATTTTCGAGCCAGAAAGTGGTGCTTATGGTGGCAAAGGTGGTCATTCTCATGCACATTCTGACAATATCAGTAATGAGAAACATAGCCATGCACATGCCCACTAATACGCTTAATATTGAACAAAGCAATCAACAGAATATTCAACATAATATTCAACATAATTATCCGATGCAATTAAATCGGCTACTTCAACTGTGTAGCGCCAATTTACCGGTTGGTGGCTTTTCATTCTCACAAGGCTTGGAATACGCGGTAGAAATGGGTTGGTTAACATCACCAGAAACAACCGCAAGTTGGATCGAAATTAATTTAGAAGAATCAATAGCAAAAACTGACTTAGCTATTTTAAAAAGGTTATTCAGTGCCCTACATAACAATGACTTAAACGCGTTTGCATACTGGAATACACACTTAATTGCTTGTCGTGAAAGCCATGAACTATTACTCGCTGATTTAGCCATGGGCAAAGCTTTAATAATGCTGATAAAGCAACTTAACAATATTAACGTTAGTGGCTACCAAGCGATTATACAGCTAACAGAGATCAGTTTTGTTAGCGCCTTTGCATTGTGTGCATATGTATTTAAGTTAGACCTAATTTCAGCGCAAAGCGGTTATTGCTGGACCTACATAGATAACCAGGTCGCAGCGGCAACAAAGTTAGTACCGCTTGGGCAAACGCAAGCACAAAACTTATTATTTGAATTAACTGAAAATACACAATCAATTATCGAAAAATCGAACACTATTGACGATGAAGACATCGGCACCAGTTTACCGCATTTAGCCATGGCAAGTGCTTGGCATGAATCGCAATATTCACGTCTTTTTCGTTCGTAAAAACCCAAATTATAAACTTTTAAGAGAAACAAAAATGAAGAAACAAGTTTTACGCATTGGCGTTGGCGGCCCTGTTGGTTCAGGAAAAACCGCTTTACTACGCGAATTATGCTTAGCACTACGTGACAAATATAATATGGCAGTAGTCACCAACGATATATACACACGAGAAGATGCAGAGTTTTTAACCAAAAATGGTGCACTCGCCGCCGATAGAATTATCGGCGTGGAAACAGGCGGATGTCCGCATACTGCTATTCGTGAAGATGCATCTATGAACCTAGCTGCTATCGACGAATTACAAGTTATGCATCCCAATTTAGATTTTGTTTTAGTCGAAAGTGGTGGTGACAATTTAAGTGCTACTTTTAGCCCCGAACTTTCTGATTTAACTATTTACGTTATTGATGTTTCAGCAGGCGATAAAATCCCACGTAAAGGTGGCCCAGGTATTACCAAGTCAGACTTATTAATCATTAAT
>NZ_JACGWF010000273.1:0-244 GCF_014077595.1 Colwellia sp. 6M3
GTGATATCACCAACAACAAAGCCTATTACCGCTTCGCTAAAAGTAAACGTAACGGTAAATGGCGCATTACTTGTTGCTGGTACATTTTGAATTGCAACTGACGGACGGCTTGCATCATAGTTACTGCTGACTTGAGTCGCAGACGTATTAAAATTACCCACACTGTCCTGAGCTACATTAGCGTTTACATCTAGTGTCACAGAACCATCTGCAGTCGGTGTGATCAACGCAGTATAAGTACTCG
>NZ_JACGWF010000125.1:0-8499 GCF_014077595.1 Colwellia sp. 6M3
ATTGAACAGACGGTTGTCGATTTTTTTACGCAAGTCATGCAAATGGATAATTTTACTTTGCGGCAAGAAGCCTTAGAATGAGGGATAATTCACTTTTATTGGTTAAAAGTGAACCCCGAAACTTGAGCTATAATAAAAGGTTATAATATGCGCTCAATCAAAATTTATACTTTTCATTTGCAGTCATAAAATTTTTGTATGTACTAAGGTCAAATATACGTACAATTTTTAAATAATTAATCTTTATTTTCAATTAATTACATTAACACCAGCTACTTAATATTAAATACATGAACGTAATTAAAAATAAAAATTTCAATCTATTTCACCTTAGAATACTAGTCTCCATGGTTACATAGTTCATCATAATTGATGATGCTGGATAAAGTAATTCTTATGGTATAGTTATTGGGTAATTTAGGATGTATTTACAACCTTGGCTTTAGGACTTTTCTTTTATTTAATCGTTTTTGAAATTTTATTTTTAGGACAAAATTATGAGTAATACCACACCTAAAATCGTCATTATTGGCGGAGGTGCAGGCGGATTAGAATTGGCAACACAATTGGGTCATAAGCTAGGTAAAAAAAATCTCGCTGATATTTTACTCATTGACAAAAATCGCACCCATATTTGGAAGCCACTACTTCATGAAGTAGCCACTGGCTCAATTGACCCAGATTTAGATGGTGTTGTTTACTCTGCACACGCTGCTAAGCATTATTACCGATTTCAACTCGGTACTTTTTGTAATATTGACCAAAGTAATAAAACGATAACACTTGCAGCACTTTATGATGAACTCGATCACATTATTTTACCTGAACGCAAGGTAAAATATGATCATCTCGTTATTGCCATCGGTAGCGTAAGTAATGACTTTAATACTCCAGGTATAAAAGAGCACTGTTACTTTTTAGATTCAAATCAACAAGCTGAGCGTTTTCAGCATACCTTGCTCGACAGTTTTACTCGTTTACATCAAGATGATAATCAACAACAATCGCTTAATATTGCCATTGTTGGAGGCGGCGCAACTGGTGTAGAACTTTCCGCTGAACTTTATCATGTTTCTGAGTTACTCAAGTTATATGGCTTAACGAACATGTCAGCCAAACGCTTACATATTCATTTAATTGAAGCTGGACCAAGAATTCTACCTGCTTTACCTGAGAGAATTGCCACGAGTGCTAAACGTGAGTTATTAAAGTTAGGGGTTAATGTTCGAGAGAATACTCAAGTAAAAGCCGCCACTGAGTTTGGTTTTATCACTAATGAAGACGAGAATATTAATGCCAATATTATGCTGTGGGCTGCGGGTGTAAAAGCGCCAGACTTTATAAAAGAGTTAGATATTTTTGAATTAACGCGAAGTAATCAAATTCTAGTAAACCAATTTTTACAGAGTAGCGTTGATGACAGTATATTCGTATTAGGTGATTGTTGTGCCTTTACACAACCGGATGGAAAACAAGTACCTCCACGCGCTCAATCGGCTCATCAAATGGCGCAATGTGTTGAAAAAAATCTTATTGCTACATTAAAACAACAACCTCTAAGTAAATTTATCTATAATGATCATGGCTCTTTAGTGAATCTTTCACGTTACAGCACTGTCGGTAATTTGATGGGCAACCTAACAAGCAGTAGTTTCTTTGTTGAAGGGAAAATAGCTAGATTTGTTTACTTATCACTGTATCGCATGCATCAGCAAGCCATTCACGGTACGGCTAAAACACTTGCCTTGTGGATCAGCGAAAAAATATTGCGTGTTGTACGACCAAAAATGAAGTTACATTAGTTTCAGCACACTAATTTTCTCCAACAAGTTTGCTCATACTTAATAAGGTTAGTGAATTAAAGTCGCTAACCTTCTTTACTTGTTTAAACTTGGCTTTATGCATGGCTTTGAGCATATCTTTAAGCATGGTTTTAAACTTTTTTTCAGGTGAGTATAAAAATAAAATCAGTCGTAAATTAAACGCTTAGTTAACTAGGCTAACGTCAATACCTAGCAACATATGCACTATTCGTCAAAAAACTAATCAACTTAACCTGCTAAACCGCTAATTGCGGAAATAAACCAATAACTTGTTTAATAACTTCAGTTTTTTGACTTTTAGCTAAGTAGACAGCAAAGATTTCTCGATGATAAACAGGTGCACTTTCAACGACAAATAAATTATGCGCTTCTACGTGTTCAAATATCATTTGCCTAGGTAAATGTGCACTGCCGCCTGCTTGTAAAATGTAGTTTAAAGCAATACGTGGTTGACTCATAAAATGTTTAGCCGGTGGTGCATTCTGAGATTCTCGCATGTGTAAAGTGTTTACCGACTCGCCATAATCTACCATTATATAGTCTTCAGCATTCATGCCATCTTCATGATCCGGATCTGTGGTTACTAAGTGCAAGGGTACCGTTGATACTTTCTCTGTCACCAAATCTTCAATAAAAGGTGGCTCAAATAAAAACGCAATATCAACCGTACGATTAATAACGTTTTTTCTTAACTCCATCGGCGAATAAGTACTGGTAAACAAACTAACGGTGTCTAAATTACGGTGAATTTTTTGCAACCAACCTTGTAAAACAATATCCCAAATAGAATTCATAGAGCCAATGGCCAGTTGCATCGCATCATGCTCAGCTACACCGACGTCATGCTTGGTTTTTTGCCACATGAAGAGTAATTCATTGGCGTGCTTGATCAGCCTGTGCCCTTCTCTGGTTAATTTTAGATGTTTATGACTTCGGTCGAACAGGAGAACACCTAAGTCATCTTCGAGTAACTTTATTCTTGCACTCACTGCTGATTGGGTAATAAAAAGATTTTCAGAGGCGACTCTAAAATGTAACGTTCGACTTACTTCTAAAAATGTCGTTAATAATTCAAATTTCATAAAAACCCTCTCTAATCAATTTTTTTGATTAAACCAGCCAAAATATTGCGTTTTATTATTTCAAAGTTTGACTATACACTTTACTTACAAATTTACCTCACTTTATTTTTAAAAGTGAAACATTCGGAATTAACACTATGAAAATTGCAATCTTATCAAGAAATAAAAATCTGTACTCTACAAAGCGTCTTAAAGAAGCAGGCGAAGCTATGGGTCATGAAGTTGATGTAATTGACACTTTGCATTGTTATATGGACATTACTAGCAGTAATTCTAAAGTGCGTTATCACGGTAAAGAATTACCTATGTACGATGCCATTATTCCGCGTATTGGTGCTTCTGTTACATTCTATGGTACTGCTGTTGCTCGCCAATTTGAAATGATGGGCACATTCAACATTAATGAATCTGTTGCAATCAGTCGTTCACGCGATAAATTACGTTCTTTACAATTATTGTCACGTAAAGGGATTGGCATGCCGCGTACAGGTTTTGCTAGCAAGCCAGATAACGCTAAAGATTTAATTAAAAACGTCGGTGGCGCACCCGTTGTAATTAAATTATTAGAAGGTACGCAAGGTATTGGTGTTGTTTTAGCTGATACGGCCAAAGCTGCAGAAGCAATTATTGAAGCGTTTATGGGCTTAAAAGCTAACATTCTCGTACAAGAGTTTATCAAAGAAGCCGGCGGTGCCGACATACGTTGTTTAGTTATTGGTGGTAAAGTTGTTGCTGCCATGAAACGTCAAGGTGCTGAAGGTGAATTCCGTTCAAACTTGCATCGCGGCGGAAGTGCTGAAGTGGTTAAATTGTCAAAAGCAGAGCGTGATACAGCGATTAGTGCGGCAAAAGCTATGGGCTTGAACATGTGTGGTGTTGATTTATTGCGTTCACAGAATGGTCCTATGGTGATGGAAGTTAACTCTTCTCCAGGTTTAGAAGGCATAGAAAAAGCAACAGGCAAAAATATTGCCGGTATGATTTTTGAATTTTTAGAAAAAAATGCTAAGCCACATGCTAATAAAACGCGCGGTAAAGGATAAGTTGAATGAAAGATATTTTAAAAATAGGCGAGTTTGAAATATTACCTGGCGAACAGCGCAAAATAGAGTTGCCTGTCGCCAAGCTATATACCGACGCTAATGTATCTTTGCCTGTACACATTATTCGTGCAAAAAAACCGGGGCCTACTATTTTTATTAGTGCTGCGGTGCATGGCGACGAATTAAATGGTATCGAAATTATTCGTCGATTAATCAGTGAGAAGAAGTTTAAAATCACTCATGGCACCTTAATAGCGGTGCCTATGGTCAATGTATATGGTGTAGTAAACCAAAGTCGCTATATGCCTGACCGTCGTGATCTTAATCGATGCTTTCCTGGCTCAGCAAAAGGTTCGCTGGCGGGTCGCATAGCACACATTTTTCTTAATGAAATTGTTAAGCATTGTGATTACGGCATTGATTTACATACGGGTGCAATTCATCGTTCAAATTTACCGCAAATTCGCGCTGATTTGTCTTGTGAAGATACTAAAGAGTTAGCCATGGTATTTGGCGTACCTGTGGTATTAAACTCAAACATTATTGATGGTTCTTTAAGAGAAGCAGCAGTAAAACATAAAACCAAAGTGCTACTTTATGAAGCCGGTGAAGCCCTACGTTTTGACGAATACTCAATTCGTGCAGGCATGAAAGGCATTACTAACGTGTTAAAACATTTAGGTATGCGTAAAGCTTCAACTACTCGTAAAAAAGTAATAGCGCCGTTTGTAGCTAACAGCAGTCAATGGTTGCGAGCGAATGGTAGTGGTATTGTCAATCACCGCGTTAAGTTGGGCGACCAAATTAAAAAAGGTGATGTTTTAGCTGAAATAGGCAGCCCGTATGGCGACATTTTAGATGTAGTTACGGCAAGCAGAGCCGGTATATTAATTGGTCAACAAAATATCCCTTTGGTACAAGAAGGTGAAGCTATGTTCCATATTGCTTACTTTGAAGAAGATGATAAACACATCTCGCAACAAATAGAGAGCTCTCAAGATAACTTATTACCGCAAAGCAGTATGTAAAAAAAGGTAACGTAATATGACTACAAAACAAAAAGCGATTATTGGACGTTTAGAAACAATAGCGTTACCTGAGTTAGCAATAGCTGATATACAGGTGCGCGTTGACACGGGAGCGAAAACGTCTTCGCTCCATGTTGACAACATTGTCAAATTTAAAAAAGATGGCAAAATAATGGTGAGGTTTGATTTACACCCAGACGTTTACAATGTTGATGAAATGATCTCTTGTGAAGCGCCGATACATGACATCAGAAGAGTTAAATCTTCAAATGGCACCTCTGAACAACGTTATGTTATATTAACGCCAGTGCAACTGGGTGATATAAATTGGTCGATCGAAATAACGTTAACGGATCGTTCAGACATGAGTTACTTAATGTTATTTGGTAGAGAGGCTATAGGTAAAAGGTTTCTTGTTGACCCATCAAAAGTATTTGTAAGTTCTTAACTTATTACCATTTATTGAGGCGATAATATGACATTTGAACAGATAGTAGAACAAATAACAGCATTACTGACTTTTAACGTGATTAATGTATCAGATCAACCTGTTACATTAGGCGATATACTTTTTATCCCCCTACTCATTATCATTGGTTTGTTATTGAGTAAATGGCTAATTAAGTTAATCAGTAAACGTTTAAGAAAGAAAAAAACTGATCCAAATGTCATTCATTTAATTGAACGGATTTTATTCGTTATAGCCATAGCGGTTATTATTATCAGCATATTAGACTTTATGAATGTGCCGATTGCCGCCTTTGCGTTTTTATCTGGCGCGATTGCCATTGGTTTTGGTTTTGGTGCACAAAACATTATCAATAACTTTATTAGTGGTTGGATATTAATGTGGGAACGCCCTATTCGCATTGGTGATTTTTTAGAAGTTGAAGATACTAAAGGTTTAGTAGAAGAAATTAATACCCGCTCAACACGCATTAAACGCATAGATGGTGTTCATTTACTTATACCTAACAGTAAATTGCTAGAAAATACGGTTGTGAATTGGACCTTAGTAGACCAGTTTGTGCGATGTTCAGTTTCTGTTGGTGTTGCTTATGGCTCACCAGCAAAAAAAGTAGCTGAATTAATTATGCAAGCGACTACTGAGCAACCTGAAGCCCTTACCGAACCTAAGCCATTAGTGACTTTTGATGACTTTGGCGACAATTCATTAATGTTTCAAGTTACATTCTGGATAAGTTCGCGCGCAGAAACAGGCTTAAGGGTCGCAAAAAGTAATGTTAGATTTCGTTTAGAGGAATTATTTGAACAAAATGACATTGTGGTTGCATTCCCTCAGCGTGATATTCATATCGATGGCTCGCTACAGTTGGTTAAAAGTGAACGAAAAGCCGACTAAATACCACAGTAATATGTTAACTAATCTGTAAGTAAAAGCCCCTGTAATATTTTATTACAGGGGCTTTTTATTTCCACATGCCAAATTATTTAACGTTACCATTTAACTTTATAATTCAGCCATATTAATAATCATACGAATTTAAGGTAAGTTTTCACTTGAACTGCAAAGACTTTCAGTCGAATGGTTTTGTCTTTAGTTATTTGAATTGAGTAAGTTCAGGCACAGTAAGCAAAGGAAAATCTGTAAAAGCAACAAATAAAGTTTCGAATACTGGTCTGAAATACTTAACAAAGATGCTTGGCTTGGAATACGACATGAGCAATATAAGCTTATTTATAAAGGGTTAGGAGCCTATAACAGATATTGTTACAGGCTACTAAAATTTGGCATGACTTCAAGTAATGTAAACACTAGTCCTTTTTATTATCGAACCATAACTTCATAAAATCTGCAGTAAGCTTTTGTTCTATACCTAATGCTTTTTCAGTTGGACAAAAAATTGAAAACGCTATTTGAGTATCACCAAGTTCAGATGTTGACACCTGAATATGAGGCTCAGGCCCGGCAATACTAATGTCTAATCTATTTTCTATCAGTTGGTTATATCTAATCGCAACCTCTTTAAATTCTATACAATACAAATTTGCTTTTTCATGCAATGTATCAAGAAAAATAAAAGGGTTCACACTATCATCGCGCACTATCGTGAAATGATGCATTGCGTAGCGCTTTAAAAAGTTCAGGTTCTTGATAACAGAAGTAATTAACTGACTATTAGGCACATACAAGGTTTTTCCTGTGTATTGATAATCGTGCTTATTAACCTCTAACAGTGTGAGTTTTGCCCAATCATTAGAATGAACCTCACCATAATATTTACCCACTTGTATCCAATCACCAATACGAAATGGACGACTAGTTAAAATATAGATAAAACCGATAAAACATTGAATAAATTCTCTGGTTGCAAGTACGATAGCAACAATAAATGCCGCGATTGAAAAAGCAAACTTTTGAATTTCACTCGACCAAATATTAAAAATAAAAACAATCACTAACAAAGTAAATATATTATTTACCATATTAATTTTTAATCTTTTACTCTTCTTAGATTTTCTTTTTATTACCTTTATCGTAATCGCTTTAAAACTATAAAAAGCAATAATAAATAATAATGTTAGTATGAATTTGTGCTGTAATAAAAATTCAATGACGGTATCAATATAAAAAATAATAATTACCTTAGGTTAGTTGTAAACACGATATGCTTAAATACAATAAAATCAGTGACTAGTCTTCAATCACTTTTTGATTGATTTTTTGCAAGTGAGATAAGGTACCTTCTACCCCTAATTTATTAAAACTGGCGTTTATTTCTGCCTGTTTTGTTTGCAATAAGCTTATACCTTCAACTTCAATATCAAAGAAAAGCCAATTAAGCTCATCTGACTGTAATAGTTTTACAACAGCTTTGTTGGTTTTATTCTTACCTACAATAGTAATATCTACCATGGCTATTTTACCGCTTTTAGACAAGGTGCTTTGGCCGATATTAATCACTTCATTATTGTATTTATTTAACAAATTACTATAAGTGTTAATAAGTTGTTGAGACAATTCAGCGATAAAAGACGCTTTAAGATCATCTGGCACCTTAGCCATGTTTTTATTGAGCACTTTATAAGTAAAGTAGCGCGTATCAACCTCAGGCAATAAATACTGATTTAACACATCTCTGATATTATTTTTTGTTAACGTATCCGCTTTTTTTAGTTTAATTAGAGAGGTTTCCACCTGACTAAAAACGTTTTTCACTTTTACTTTAGCCTCGTCAGCTGTAGCAAAAACAGTTGCAGATATAAGTAACGCCATCGTAATAAAAACAACACTGAGTAAGTTAGTGTTGAACGCCCGTTTGGTTTTCATTTTAAAGCTCAATAAATTATGTATACCGACAATTATAATGATTAGTTTCAAGCTAGCAAACGCTTTAATTTATTCAATGTAATCAAATTAATTTATTAAACAAAAATATGTCAATAGAACATGAAAAATATGCTGTGTTTATATGAATCTACACATAAAAATTGCAATTAATATTGTAATAAAGCTAGTGGTTATATTTCTAAATCCATCAATGATTTCGTATCATAATGT
>NZ_JACGWF010000092.1:0-15948 GCF_014077595.1 Colwellia sp. 6M3
GTTTATAAAGGGCTGTGATGGTTTGCATAATTTAACCACTCGAAAAATAATTTGTTCAAACCGTTAGATTTACCAATTAAATAATACAAAACGTATTAAAACAGTGTCTTAACAAAATATTTAAATTAGACTACTCAGTTTTTAGCGAAAAAATTAAAACTAACTCGATAAAAACAGTTCATTTAATAAGTAAAACTGTAGGCAAGGCTCAAATTAGATAAATAATTTATGTTAGGTTCAGCATTCAGCTAACAAATGTCATATTAAGCCAATAAAATAGTGTTAATAAAAATATAATTATATAAATAAAAAGGTTAATCACGTGAGCAACAATACCAACAGTGAAAAGCAAGGAAGTATTCGGGCTAGAAGTGAAGCAATAATTTTAAACGCTGCACAAAAAGAATTCATCCTGCAAGGCTATAAAGGCGCAACAGTTCAGTCTATTGCTGATAATGCTGGGTTACCTAAAGCTAACGTATTGTATTACTTTAAAAATAAAGAAAATATATATCACGCTGTTTTACAATTAACATTAGATACCTGGGATCAAGGCATTGGTGAACTTGATATTAATGACGGCCCTGTTGTTGCTATCGAAAAATTTATTGCATCAAAGGTTAAAATGTCTTTTGAGCATCCAGAAGCCTCTAAAATTTATGCGATGGAAATCATACAAGGCGCATTACACTTAAAAGAATTTGCTCGTACGTATCTGCGCCAGTGGGTGAGAGAAAAAGCTAAGGTGTTTCAAGTTTGGATTGATAGTGGTGAAATGAAAGATGTTGATCCCATTAAACTTATATTCTTAATTTGGTCATCTACCCAACATTATGCTGACTTTGAGCAACAAGTGTTAACCATCATGAATCGTGCAGATTATGAAGAAGATGATATTACCCAAGTCACTGAGTTTTTAACTGACTTTATATTACGTGGTTGTGGGTTAAAGTAGGAAATCTTATGAAAGTATTTATAAACTCATTAGCAACAGCGTTGTTGATATATTCAGGTATAACAATGGCAGGTACAGCAAACAACACACCTTCAACCCTTCGCATCGCTACATTTAATGTCAGTATGGAAGCTTTAAATTATTTACCTTCTGAATTAGGCAAAGAAGTTAAGCCAAACGGAAATGAATTGGCTGAAGCATTAGCTCAAAACCATCAACAAATTAGAAATATTGCAGAGATTATTCAACGAATTAATCCAGATATTATTTTATTAAATGAATTTGACTCAAATGATGAAAGCCATCAATCATTAAAGCTGTTCATATCGCAATACTTAGCGAAAAGCCAACAAGGTGAAAACGCAATAACCTATCCTTACTTCTATCAGGGTCCTGTTAATACGGGTGTTGCTTCTGGATTTGATTTCAATAATGACAATAAAATAGGTGAACTGCCTAACGATGCCTTTGGCTACGGACTTTTTTCAGGGCATTTTGGCATGGCATTATTATCTAAATATCCCATTGTTAAAGATAAAATTAGAACATTCCAATTATTTAAATGGCGCGATATGCCAAATGCCATGATGCCAATTAATCCTGAAACTAAAACATCTTGGTATAACGAAAAAGCCTGGAATAACTTCCGATTATCCTCTAAATCTCATTGGGATATTCCATTAAATGTTAATGGCGAAGAGCTACATATTTTAGCAAGTCACCCTACTCCACCAGTATTTGACGGACCAGAAGATCGAAACGGTAAACGAAACTTTGATGAGATACGTTTTTGGATTGATTACCTAACACCAACTGACGCTAGCTATATTTACGATGATAATAATAACCTTGGCGGTCTTGCTGAAGATAAAGCCTTTGTTATTTTAGGTGACTTAAATGCAGATGCCGTTGATGGAAATGCCATTAAATCGGGTATTGAGCAACTAATTACACATACTCGTGTAAGTGATCCTAAGCCTACAAGCCAAGGTGGAAAACTACACAGAAAAGATAACCCAAACGCAAAAAACCATACAGCATACTGGGGCATGCGAGCCGATTATGCGCTGCCATCTAAAGCGCAACTAAATATTGTTGGCTCTGGTATATTTTGGCCAACAAAAGTTGAGCCTGAATTTAGATTAATAAAAGACCGTGCAGCTTCATCTGATCACCGACTTGTTTGGGTTGATGTCGCTTTTAAACAATAATTCTCATCATCAATAACGGTTTAATAACTATATGGTTAAACCGTTGAATTTAAATATAAAGTTAGCGGATATAACTATGAAAAAATTCATTCCAACATTATTAACCAGCCTTTTGATAATGTCTTGTACTCAACTTCAAGCAACTCAAGAATCTCCAGAAAATACAATGACTGATAACATGCCTAAAAATATCATCATGGTAGTGGGCGATGGCATGGGGCCTGCTTTTACAAGTGCTTATAGATATTATAACGACGATCCCAATACACCTGAAATTGAACAAACAGTATTTGACCGTAACTTTACCGGCACAAGTAGCACTTACCCTGATCCTGAATCGGGTTACGTAACAGACTCTGCGGCCAGTGCTACCGCTTTATCTACAGGCATTAAAACTTACAATAATGCGATAGGTTTAGATATTAACAGAGAGCCTATTGAAACCGTTTTAGAATATGCAAAGAAACAAGGTAAAAAAACGGGTGTTGTAGTTACCGTGCAAATAAATCACGCCACCCCTGCTTCTTACTTAGCCCATAATGTTCACCGTTATAACTATAACGCTATCGCAGATAGTTATATTGATGACGGCATAAAAGCAGACTTATATTTAGGTGGCGGTTTACAATATTTTATTCGTGAAGACCGCAATCTAGTCGAAGAGTTTATAGCGTCAGGTTTTCACTATATTGATAAATATAGCGAAATAGCATCAATCCCTAAAGACAAACCGGTATTAGGTTTATTTGATAAAACCAATTTACCTTGGGCTTTAGATGATACCAATAAACATCGTTTATCAATGATGACTAAAGCGGCAATTAAGCAACTAGAAAACAAAAATGGTTATTTTATGCTAGTAGAGGGAAGCCAAATTGATTATGGCGGGCATGCAAGAGATATTGCAGCTGCGATGGCAGAAATGGACGATTTAGCAAAAACTCTTGAATACCTTGAAAGCTATGTCGCACAAAATCCAGATACATTAGTCGTGATCACAGCAGATCACAGCACTGGCGGTTTAACCATAGGTAAGAAAACCGAACGTACTGACCCAAACATTAATAGTAAATATTTATGGCGTCCTGAGTTTATAAGAGCCATGACCATCTCTCCACAAGCGATGGCAATAAAGTTTACTGATAATGAATTAAGCTTAGAAAATATGAATAAGCTGATGACTTTTGATATTACAGAAGCTGACATTATCAATATGAAACAAGCTAAACTTATTGATCAAGATATTATTAAGCAATTTAACTTACTCTCTAGTGCCGATAAAAAAGGCAAAAGAGCACCAAGACCTTATCAATCTGTACTTAATGTGATTACTAAAATAATTGATGTGAAAACAAACACCGGCTGGGGTTCAATTAGCCCATCAGGCACTCATACCGGTATCGATGTACCTGTTTTTGCATTTGGTAAAGGCAGTGAAAACTTTAACGGCTTTCAAGACAATACCGATATCGCTAAGAAAATTTTCACCTTGTTGGGAAAGAAATAATACCAAGTAGACAAAATACATCTTGTCATTATTTTAAAGTCTAATAAAAAACGCCGAGTAAATTACTCGGCGTTTTTATTTGAAAATATTATAGTTACTAACCTTATAGTTAATAACTCTCTTATGATGGTTTTGTTTTTACTGCTAAGACTCCTGATTCAAAACATCATTAAAGCGTGCAAAGCCTTGTTCTAAATCTGCAATTAAATCATCAACATTTTCCAAGCCGACATGTAAACGTATTAGCGGAAATTTATAAGGCCAGTTAGTGACTGTTCTCATTTTGTTAACGTTTGAGATACCTAATATAAGACTTTCAAAACCGCCCCACGAATAACCCATTTTGAAATGTTCCATACCATCTAAAAGTGCCGTTAATGCTTCATTATTCCCTTTATTTAACACAAAGGAGAATAAACCGTTAGCGCCGGTAAAGTCGCGTTTAAACTCTTCATGGCCAGGACACGATGGCAGTGCAGGATGTAATATGGTTTCAACTTCACTGCGTGATGCTAACCAATCAGCAATTTTAAGTGCACTGGTTTCATGTTGCTGTAAACGCACGCTTAAGGTTCTAATACCACGCATAGCAAGGTATAAATCATCAGGTGAGGTACATTGCCCCATGATATAACTGCTTTCACGTAACTGCGGCCAATGTTCTTCGGTAGCAGTTGCTGTGCCCAACATCACATCTGAATGGCCAACTATGTACTTAGTTGCAGCTTGTATTGAAACATCTACACCATAATCAAAAGGTTGAAAATTAACCCCTGCTGACCAAGTATTATCTAACATAACAATACAGCCATGACGATGCGCTACTTCAGCTATAGCAGGTACATCTTGTATTTCCATCGTTATTGAGCCCGGAGATTCAAGAAAAACAACACGAGTGTTTGGTTTAATTAATGATTCAATGCCCTTGCCAATTAAAGGATCGTAATAAGTGGTTTCAATATTGAGTTTGGCTAATATTTTATCGCAATAATCACGAGTGGGTTCGTAAGCAGTATCAACCATTAAAATATGATCGCCCGTTTTAACAAACGCCAATATTGCATTAGTAATAGCTGCAGTGCCTGAAGGATATAACGCACAACCTGCACCGCCCTCTAAATCTGTCATAGCATCGCAAAATGCGAATGAAGTTGATGTGCCGCGTCTGCCATAAAACAACACCTGATTAGTTTTATTAGCCGTGGCATGCTTCATTTCTTTCACTGAATTAAAAACCACCGTTGAAGCGCGCTCAACAGGAGGATTAACAACACCACGTGTCCATTGCTTTTTACGACCAGCATTAATGAGTTTGGTTTCTTTTTTCATTATAAATTCCATTCCACGGTTATTTTCATATATCGAATACTTAGCTAAAAATCGTTCTAAAGTCATTAGGGACAATGTATTAATAGTTAAACAATAAACATTTACACTAAAGTTTAAAAACCAATATAGCTATCTAGCCATCTATAATTGTTTATAACGTGAATCAGTTAAATAAGCACGTTTTATTTTGACATAACTTAGTTGTCATACTTCTTAAGCACAGTTAAAGATAATTTTTAAATCACTGGCGCATATAGCGCAGAAGGTAAGTTATGGTTAGCAATAAATGCTATTAGCGCTATAGGCGTTCAAATAAATTCATTTGGCTGTTGGTTATTTCATCAAAGCTTGTGCTAATAAATGGCAAAATAGCATCTGCTACCGCTAACAACTGACGATCAATGTAAAATTGATAATCTAAAGCAGCACTTTGACAGCCCTTAGCTTGTGGACCATTGATAGTCATAACATACTCTATCCAGCCTTTATTTTGGTATTTCATAGGTTTACCTTGCTGCTGGTATATTTCATCCGCTAACCTTGCTGCGCGAACATGGGGAGGTACATTTTTAACATAAAGCTCAAGTTTTCGTCTCAAACGTTTACGATAGTAAAGTAACTCGTCATGTTTTCCTGCTAGCGTATCGACAACCATTTGTTTTATATATTCAACAACTGGCTCATTATTAAATATTTTCCAATACAAGGTACGTTGAAACTGTTTCGCCAATTCAGTCCAATCGGTGCGAACACTTTCCAAACCTTTAAACACTAATTGTTGTTCTTCGCCTTTTTGCACTAAACCAGCATAGCGCTTTTTAGTCCCCACATCTTGGCCACGAATAGTTGGCATTAAAAATTTAATAAAATGGGTTTCAAATTCAATTTCAAGCTCACTGACAATATTGAATTGTTCTAAAAGCAAAGCTTGCCATTTTTCATTAATGTAAGCTTGTAACATTTTGCCAAGTGCCCTGCTATTTTCAGCACTTTGATCATCACCAACATGAACAAATATCGAGTCGGTATCGCCGTAAATAACTTGATAACCTTTAGCTTCTATCCATAATTTGGTGGTTTTTAAAATGCTATGGCTGCGTTTCGTAATTGAGCCTGATAAACGGGGATCAAAAAATCGACACCCTGTTGATCCTAAAATGCCGTAAAAAGAGTTCATGATAATTTTTATCGCTTGCGACAACGCCGCGTTTTTATCTTTTTTCGCTATATCACGCTCTTTCCAAAGCTCGGTGATAATATCAGGTAGAAAATGCTTTTCTCTTGAGAAATATGCACCATCAAAGCCCTCTATTGCTGTTTCTGGCGACTTTAAACCTTCAATCAAGCCCATAGGGTCAATATTGAAACTTCGAATAATACTGGGGTACAGGCTTTTAAAATCTAACACTAATACATTTTTATAAAGCCCTGGGGTCGAATCCATAACAAAGCCGCCTGGCGATTCAAAGCCTTGATCGCCATCCCCCATATTGGGCGCTACATAACCACTACGATGTAACTTCGGCAAATATAAGTTGGTAAATGCCGCTACAGAGCCACCCATTCGATCAATAGATAACCCGGTTAGCTGAGCTCTGAGCATGGCGAATTCTAATAGTTGCGTATGCTTAAAAATCAGAACCACTAAGCGACAATCTTCGAGGTTGTATGCTGCTAGTGCCGTTTTATTATGATGAAAGTTGTCGGTTATCTCTTGTAATCTGTTATCAACATCGTCAACTTTTTTACCTATGCCGAGCAAAGTATTAGCGACATTATCGAGTGAAAAGCTAGGGAAGTTATACGTGGCGGTTTTTAATAAATCGATACCATCAAGTATCACACGACCATTAATCTCGATAAACTGCTGTTCACTAGCTTTGTTCGTGCGCCAATAAGGCGTTTTCCCATCTCGCCCTATGGCAAACTTAATATTGTGTAAATCGTAGCGTTTTTGTAACAGGTTAAAATCAAAGTTGATCACGTTCCAACCAATAATAATATCGGGGTCGTGCTGAGTAAACCATGCTAATAAATTCAACAGTAATTGCTGCTCATCAGCAAGCCATAAAATATCAACATCACAATGTTTAATTTTCTCATTTGCTATTTCTTGTTCATTGGCAATCATCATAACTTGCTGACAATGCTCGCTATATAAACCAATAGAATATAATTCTCCCGACATTGAACATTCAATATCGAGTGAAACTGTTGAGAGTGTAATGTCAGATTGCTGTGCTTTATCTAGTGGTTTACATTTCACCCTTTCATAGCGTCGATAGCGTTGATTGCTGGTTTGTTTTTGAGAGTGGTATTGAGTATGAGTATGATTTTGGCTCAGTTTTAACTGTGATTGTTGTCCTGCAAAAGTAATGTCAGCGGTAATAAAACGCTCCATTAAAAAGCGATCATCGGGACGAATATCATCTTCGTAACATTTAACACCTTTTTGTTTTAATGCTTCTCGAGCCTGATAAAACGCTTTTAAGGTTAAAAAATAAACCGCGGCAACCTTTACTTGCTTAAATGTTTTTAGTGCCAGTGGTTTTATTTCGTCGACGTTAATGCCTTGATTGGCCAAAATATCGCTAGCATGATTTACATCACTTACCTCAACAAAAAAAACAGCTCGTTCATTATCAATAATCAGTTGCACAGGGCCTTGTGGCGTTTTCAGCCATAACGTTATTTCAATATGATTATTACGATCGCTAGCGCTGCGGGTTAAAAGAAAACCGCGTTTATTATCTATCGACTCAACGAGCTGAGGAATTTGATCAGGAGAAAGTTGCATTAATGGTTCTAATTATTCATAACAAACTGTTAATATATACAGCAGTGTAAATCATCTATTGTCGATAGGAAACTACAGCCGCGATGTTAAGCGATAAAATTAAGCAAGTTATTCGAACCTCCTACAAAGCTATAGGTGAAAACCTGACCAACTTTAACCCGCGCAAGCAGCAAACCTTCTTAATTGCTGAAATTGCTAAAACCCTTGCCGGTGATTACGATAAAGTACGTAAAATCATTACTATTGAAGCTGGCACCGGAACGGGTAAGTCACTAGCCTACGCATTAGGCTCTATTCCATTAGCATTAAGTCGCAATAAAAAAGTCTGTATCGCTACGGCAACTGTGGCTTTGCAAGAGCAATTAGTGGATAAAGATTTACCGTTTTTAAAAAAACACAGTGGTTTAGACTTCACCTTTACGCTAGCAAAAGGTCGACAACGTTATGTTTGTCGACAAAAACTCGCGCAAGCGGTGGCAAATGACGATAGCCCACAAGCAGGTTTTACTTTTGCTGAAAAACCTCAAGCCAATGATATTCGCACCTTAATTAAAATGCATAAAGCACTGACTGATAATACCTGGCCTGGCGATATTGATGCATGGCCAGAGCCAATTAATCATCAAATTTGGCAACAAATACAAGCTGACAAACACAGCTGTTTAAAACATTTATCTGAACACAGTCATTGCCCATTTCATAAAGCTAGAGAGAGCATGGAAGCAGCTGATGTTATAGTGGTTAACCACAGTTTGTTACTCGCAGATTTAGAGCTTGGTGGCGGTCGAATATTATCTGCTCCTGAAGATACTTTCTACATAATTGATGAAGCGCACCACTTACCAAAGGTAACGCGTGACCATTCTAGCGCAAGCATGACCATCAAGGGAGCCATTGACTGGCTTAGTAAGTTGCAAGAAACCGGTGATAAAATAGCAAAACTGGTTAAATCGAACAGCGCTATATCACCCTCTATAAAATTAGCAGATGATTGCCAAGACATTTTAGCCGACATGCAAAAAGTATTAAGCTTTATTGACAATAATCGCAGTATTTATTTTCACCAACCGACATCAAATAGCAGTAATAAACAAAGTCAAAATCAAGCGCTTCAATACCGTTTTGAAAACGGTATTATTCCAAAAACACTAAAAAATTGGGCAGAAGATTTAACGGACAGTTCGAAGAAATGTTTAGCGCATTTAAACAAGCTTTATAACTTGTTAATGGAGTCGGTAAAAGACGGCGATACACAAATGTATTTAGCTGAGCCTTTATTAGCTGAGTCGGGATTTATGATACAGCGCTTAGAAAACTTTAATTCGCTTTGGCAAATGTACGCTAAAACCGATAGTGAAAAAGGTGCGCCAATGGCACGTTGGTTAGAGCAAATAGAAGGTAAACGAAGTGACTACTTAATTAGCGGTTCACCGATTGAAGTAGGCTTTACCTTAGAAGATATGCTTTGGTCAAAATGTGAAGGCGCGGTATTGTGCTCTGCCACTATTTTAGCCTTAAACTCTTTTGACCATTTTCGTCGTCAAGCAGGTTTAAGAACCGATGATGGCAGCCAATACCAAAAAGTTGATTCGCCTTTTGATTATCAAAATAATGCGCAACTTATTATACCTAAAATGCAATATGAGCCCAGTGCAGAGCCTTTTACAGACGAACTTATCGCTAAATTACCTGAGCAAATCAAACGTGGTAAAGCAACATTAGTTTTGTTTTCGTCATATTGGCAGATGGACAAAGTGGTTACCGCCCTGCGAGAACAAACTGAACTTAGTATATTAGTGCAAGGTGAACAATCTCGACAAAAAATTATTGAAACCCATAAAGCGCTTTGTGATAAAAAACAAGACAGTATTATTTTTGGCACACAAAGTTTTTCAGAAGGCCTAGATTTACCCGGTGAATACCTGACTAACGTTATTATTACAAAACTCCCTTTTTCAGTGCCATCATCACCGGTAGAAGAAGCACAGGCCGAATACATTATTGCTAAAGGTGGGAATCCGTTTATGTCTATTTCGGTGCCTGAAACCTCGAAAAAGCTCATTCAGGCTACAGGTCGCTTACTACGCAACGAAAAAGATTACGGTGTTATTGTGTTAATGGATAGACGTTTGGTAAATAAGCGCTACGGTAAGGATTTACTCAACTCTTTACCACCATTTAAACGTGTTATTGAATAGTTACTCATCAGCTAGGTTATTGCCTTGGTAAAAGGTGTTGACCTTTAAATGTAAAATGCATGTACATTAAGCACTAATGGCATACTGGTACTAAAATTTAGCGATGTTGATCAATAAGAATGGCATTACCATCAGGGTCTACGAATGAAAAACTCGCGGGCCCTTGTTCACCCTCAACATTTTGATGACTAACCTCTATGCCTTGTGCTTTCACTTTGGCGAGCAAGTCTCTAGCATCAGTAAAATCATCAAGGGCTTGAGCGTTATGATCCCACCCCGGATTAAAGGTTAAAATATTTCCTTCAAACATACCTTGAAAAAGGCCAATATTGGTCGTGCCGTTTTTCATAATTAAAAACCGCTGTGATATTTCGCCAGCAAAGACACTAAAGCCTAACTTTTCATAAAAGTCTCGTGAGACTTGTAAGTCTTTCACTGCCAAACTAATTGAAAAACAATCTAACTTCATCATTATCTCCAAAAAAAAAAAATATTTATCTAGCCCGCTACTACCTTATATTTAGATAAATTAAGTATGCAGAGCAGACAAAACCGTTTCCAGATCAGCATTAATGATTAAACAATAGCGTATTACGAGTAAAAATCGATCAAAAAAGCACATTAAATAAACTTTTTAAAATAAAATTAAAATTCATGAAATTTATACACTAGAACTCGGTCTTTTAGCTTTGTTACCAACATTTTTTATTAATTTTGAGGAATTTACATGTCGACAGATACTACCCTAGCCAACAATAACTTACAGAGCAACCTACAATGGTCATTACTACTTTTACGCGTAGGTGTTTTCATCGTGATGTTTGTTTGGACGCTAGATAAATTTGTTAACCCTGCTCATAGCATTAAAATATTCGAGCATTTTTATAACATCAGTGGATTTAATGACGTAATTGCTTATGTACTAGGTGCATTACAATTAGTGCTAGTTATGGCTTTTTTATTCGGTATTAAAAAGCGCTTAACATACGGTTTAATTCTACTAATGCATGCTGGTTCTACATTCTCAGCTTATGCACAATATTATGACGCTTTTAATAATTTATTATTTTTCGCCGCTTGGCCGATGCTAGCAGCATGTGCAGCTTTATATATATTACGTGATGCTGATACTAAGTTTACATTAGGTAAATAGACACTCCCTTAGGTTTTTATTTAATAAGCTAGATAAATACATACCTCTGATTGTTTAACCCTGATGAAAATAAAAAGCCAAGGTCTACACCTTGGCTTTTCTATATCTGCTAGCAAACTCAAAACAATTTAATTGTCCCTTAAAAGTTCTTTGCCGTTTGTGAATTATCAACCTTGTTATCTTCAAATGCTATCGCCGTATTTTTCAGTTTAATAACAACTCTTCTATCATAAAAACTGACTTCTTTATCGGTTGATGCAACAACAGATTGTTGTTCACCAAAAGCAAATAGGCTAATACGTTCGGCTGATACACCTTGATCAATAAGCGCATTTTTCACCGCATTAATTCGTGCTAATGAAAGTGCCTGATTTAATTCATCACTGCCTTGCTTATCGGTATAGCCAGAAAGATCTAAGGTCAAGTTAGGTGACTGTTGAACAATGCTCGCTAAACTTGCAATTTGCTCTTGGTAATGCGGTTTTATTTCACTTGAACCTGTTGAAAATTGTAAACTCATTAGCAAGTTTTGAGCCTGTAACAAACTCGCCGCTTGGTAATTTTTCTCTAACGCAAATAACTTGGTTTCATAACGTTGCTCTGCTTGCTCAATTTTTTCTTGATAACGCGCTAATGATGTTGCATTACTTTCTTTCTCTGCTTCATATGCGACTGACAAATGATCAATCTCATCTGTCGCATTAATATTTTTTGCAATCATATTACCGGCTATACCTGTAATAAAAGCACCAACAGGGCCTCCTAAAATTGCGCCAATAATCATACCTGTACCAAAGCCTATTTCTTCTTTTATTTCTGCAGAGCGCTCCTGTTCCGCCTTTTGCTGTGTTGTTGCTTCAACAGTATTAGCAAATACAGGACTTACCGTTAACACTGAAATTAATGCGACGTTAATTAACGTTTTTGTCACACCTGTACTCTGCTGGCTTTTATTTACGGTTAATGATGCTTTGCTTAATGGATTTGTTGTTAATGAATTTTTCATTTTAATTCTCTCGTCGGTTATGTGCTTAATAAATAATTGCTAACTTTGGATTTAATTAGCTACTTTGTTTTGATGATGTTATTAAAACCCACAAATACGACGACTAGAGGACGCAAAAATGACAATTCACTGAGCAAATGTGGCAACATTATGGCAATTACAACATTTAGCAGCATCAGTGCTGTTTATTCGATATTATTTACCCCAGATAATTAAAAGTAGTTAGCCAAAACACATAAAGGATAAACATGTCGAAACGGATCGCTATTGTCGAAGACGATGCTGCCATTAGAGAAAACTACGCTGATGTATTGCGCATGCAAGGCTATCAGGTACAAACCTATGCCAATAAAAATAGCGCAATAGAAGCATTTAACTTACGTTTGCCCAATTTAGCCATTTTAGATATAGGTCTTGAGCACGAATACGACGCAGGTTTTGAGTTGTGCCAATGGCTAAGATCAAAGTCGACTACTTTACCTATCATATTTTTAACTGCTCGCGATAGCGACGTAGACACTGTTTCAGGTTTACGTATTGGTGCTGACGACTACCTAACAAAAGATATAAGCTTACCGCACTTATCAGCACGGATAGCCGCACTATTTCGACGCCAAGACGCTTTAGGTAAGCCACAACAGGTAGATCACATGCTAACTATTGGGCCACTAACAATAGATAGTCAACGCATGACCATTCAATGGAAAGATCAGCACGTAGAATTAACCATTACTGAATTTTGGATGTTGTTTGCCCTAGCAAAACATCCAGGACATGTGAAAAACCGTAGTCAGTTAATGCAAGATTCAAAAATATATGTTGATGACTCCACCATTACTTCACATATCAAACGAATTCGTAAAAAGTTTAACCAACTTGATGGTGACTTTAATTGTATTGAAACAGTCTATGGCATGGGCTATCGCTGGAATCAAACAACGATAGCATCAACAGGTAGCTAAATAGATATGGCAATGAAGTGGCGTTTTGGCTTAAGAAGTAAGCTGCTATTATTATCTGGTTTTTTATTCACCATTCCTTGGTTTGGCTACCAGTATGTCTGGGAAATGGAAAAATACTTACGCTACGGCCAAGAGCAAACCATTATAGGTACCGCAAGAGCACTCGCAACTGCGATGCATGAACGCGCCAATTTATTTAATAATCAAGCGAGCTTTTTACCCAGTGTAGAAAAAGGTAAAGACCTCTACAGTTATGGCTTGTCAGCACCCATTCAACTCGATGGCTTAAATCAAGATTGGCCCGACTTTGCCAATAAAGCGCATTTTTATCAACAAAACAATCAGCTTTATAGCCAATTAACCCCTGAGCAATTATCAATAAACTTTACTGCTGCAGTTGGTACTTACGGTAAATATTTATATTTATACTTTGTAGTAATCGACGACAAGGTTATTTATCGCGACAGCAATGCACGAAGTATTGTAAATAATGATCATTTAGAACTTGCCTTTATCAATCCGCAAAATGTGTTTAGTCGTTTTATTATCAGCAATAAAACCACCGGCTGGATTGACGCTTATCGCATTACAGATATCACAGATGACATACCTGTTCCGGCGAGACAAATTCAAGGTCATTGGCGCGATACACCACAAGGTTATAATGTTGAAGTACGCGTGCCATTAACTGAGTTTAACGACAACATTGCCTTTGCTGTGCACGATGTTGATAGCCCATTAGGTGTAATCGAAGCATCTCTTGGCTCAGCAGACCCAAGTTCGGCAGAAACTTTAGGTACTATTTTAGTGCCCTCACCTGAAATTGAGCGCATTGTTAAGGGTATGAGTTACACCAATTCAAGCATTTGGGTTGTTGATCAACATCACCGTGTATTAGCCACTACGGGGAATATTAAAAAAGCCAATGGCGTGTGGAATAAACGCGTAAACCTAGATAACCAACGTGAAGATAATGCGGATACCAGTTTTATCTATTCAGTTTGGTTAACCTTTGAAAACAATATACTCAAGCCGCTTTACGAAATAATACTCACCCAACCACCGCGTAACTTTATTGACCAACTCTATGATTCAGAAAATCTCACTGGTAAACATATTGAAAGTGCTTTAGCGGGTGAGCCTATGTCGCAATGGCGTTTGAGTACCGACCAACAAGCGGTGGTGCTATCAGCTGCCTACCCTATTTTTATTGACGAACATGTAAAAGGTGCTGTGATTGTTGAAGAAACAACGAATGGTATTCGCACTTTGAGAAATCAAGCGTTAGAAAAACTGTTCAGCTCTATTTTAGCTATTATGTTATTGGGCGCTTTGGCATTTTTCTTGTTTGCATCACGTATTTCAAACCGCATTAGAACCTTAAGCAATCAAGCTGAAATGGCAATTGACGAACATGGTCGTATCAGCGGTAATGTTGATACTTCAACTACTAACGACGAAATTGGCGATTTATCACGGAGTTTTTCAACCGCGGTTAATCGACTTGGGCAATATAATCATTATTTAGAAAACATGTCGTCGCGTTTATCACATGAACTGCGTACACCTATTGCCGTGGTTCGTACATCGTTAGAAACTTTAGCTATTCAACAACAAACCTTAAGTTCACAAAACCTAAATAATGAAAACGGGCAAACTACTGAGAATGAAAACCCGTATTTAGTGCGTGCACAACACGGTATTGAACGATTAAGTTTAATTTTAACCAATATGAATGAAGCAACGCGCATTGAGCAAATGCTACAAAATACCGATAAAACCTTATTCGACTTGGCCCCTGTTTTTAATGGCTGTATGCAAGGGTATCGTTTGATCTATCCAAACATAAACTTTGCATTTAACGATATTTCATCGGCAAAGTTAAAAGTATTAGGTTCACCTGAGCACATAGCGCAACTATTAGATAAAGTTATCGCTAATGCCGTCGAGTTTTCTAATGATGCAAATGTAGAAGTCAGCGTTAAAGAGTCAAATCAACAAGTAATATTAACCATTAGTAATAATGGTGAGTTATTGCCTGAGCAAATGAGTGAACAGCTATTTGACTCTATGGTATCCATTAGAACAAAACACAATAATGAACAGCCTCATTTAGGCTTAGGCTTATACATAGCTCGGTTAATTTGCCAGTTTCATAATGGCACAATTAAGGCAGTGAATAAGCAAAATGCACAAGGTGTAGATGTTTTAATAAAATTGCCTTTGGTTAAATAAAGCTTAAATTTAGAGTCTGTTTATCGTCGGTAAAGATGAAATAAGTCTTTAATGACTTTTATTAATAATAAATTATATTAATAAAAGTCTCATTTAACTCAATCAAGGTTGATGTAATTTATAACCTGTTTACTTTAAGCAACAAGAATTAACAGCTACCAAGTTGTATTCTAACTTCTATAATAAAGTAAATTGATCACTCGACAGACTATCGAATTAGGATAATAGTCATGCCGATAATTTGAATGTTATAAAAAGTATTTTTCGATATTAAAAGGATGAATTAACAATGAATAAGCAACTATCGATCACCATCGTTATAGCTTTGTTACTTAATACTGTTAGCACAGTGGCGAACTCAACACAGCTAACAGCTAAGGAGTTGGCGAAAAAAGCCATCATTGTTGATACACACATTGATGCCCCTAGCAAGTTACTTGCTGAGTGGCGTGACCTTGGCTCCATTACACCTAATCGTGAATTTGATTACTCAAGCGCTTATTCTGGCGGCCTTAATGTTGCTTTTATGTCAATTTACACTTCAGCTAGTGATGATCAACAAGGGAAAGCAAAACAAAATGCTCATATCCAGATT
>NZ_JACGWF010000122.1:0-9003 GCF_014077595.1 Colwellia sp. 6M3
ATAAATTTTAAGCAAAAAAAGTACGCTTTTACTGATTTATTTAATGATCACATCTATGATTAACGATATTATAGCGCCTTTTTTTTACGTGTAATTTTTACGCGAGTTATTGAGTTGGAGTTTTTTTTTATGGCATTTTATCCCGGACAACGCTGGATTAGTGATAGTGAGTCAGATCAAGGGTTAGGTACGGTTACCGCTGTTGAGGGTCGTTTTGTTACTATCGTATTTACGGCAACAGGGGATGCAAGACAATATGCCATGGATAATGCACCTTTAACACGTGTTATTTTTAATGCTGGCGATAATATTCCAAGCCATGAAGGCTGGACACTTACCGTAGAGTCTTTTGAAGAAAGTAATAATTTATTAACCTATTTTGGCATTCGACAAGACACAGGTGAAGCTTGCTCAATCAAAGAAATGATGATTGACCATTTTATTAAATTTAATAAGCCTCATGATCGTCTACTCAACGGCCAAATTGATCGCCTTGATTGGTTCCGCTTAAGAAAAGACTGTTTACATCATCAATTTAGCCAACAACAATCAGATTTAACAGGCCTAAGTGGTGGCCGTGTTAGCTTAATCCCTCACCAATTATACATTGCCGAAGAAGTGGGAAGTCGCTTTGCTCCTCGCGTTTTGTTAGCCGATGAAGTGGGTTTAGGTAAAACCATTGAAGCGGGTTTAATTATTCATCAACAGTTGGTAACAGGTCGCGCCAAACGTGTACTTATTATTGTGCCAGAATCATTGATGCATCAATGGTTAGTTGAAATGTTACGCCGTTTTAATCTCCCATTTAGTATTTTTGACGAAAGCCGCTGTGAAGAAACATCTGATAACGGCGAAGGTGAAAATCCATTTAGCCAAGAGCAATTAGTACTGGTTAACCTTGGTTTTATTACTAAAAATCCTCGCTGGTATGAAGCGATGATCGATGAAGAATGGGACTTAATGGTTGTCGATGAAGCACATCATTTAAATTGGCAACAAGATAATGCCAGCATTGAATATCAATGTATTGAGCAATTAGCGCAAACTATTCCTGGGGTTTTGCTATTAACTGCAACACCTGATCAACTAGGCCATGAAGGTCACTTTGCGCGTTTGCGTTTACTTGATCCGGATCGTTTTTTCGATTATCAAAAGTTTACTGAAGAAGAACAGCATTATACTGAGGTTGCCGATGCCGCAAATACCTTAATCACTGATGAGCCATTAGCTAGCGAACAAATAACAACGTTAACCACACTGTTACATGAAGCAGACGTTAGTGCCCATATTGCAGCGATAAATCACGCGGATATAACAGAGCAAAAAAATGCTCGACAGCATATTCTCGACCAACTTTTAGACCGTCATGGTACGGGTCGTATATTGTTCCGTAATAGTCGCAACACCATTAAAGGTTTTCCTGGTCGTGAATTACATCCAGCGCCGCTGGCAATGCCTGATGCTTATCAAGATGCTATTAATGAATTATTACTCTCAGGTACCGCTGAAGACTTAAAGTCACAAGCACAAGCAAAACTTATTTTTACACCTGAAACATTATTCAGCTTAGACAGCCATGAAGATTGGTATGATATTGACCCACGTGTCGAATATTTAATTGAGTTACTACAATCTTTAAAAAAAGAAAAGGTTTTAGTTATTTGTGCCAATGCGCAAACCGCTATCGATTTAGAAACCGCACTGCGTGTTAAAGAAGGTATGCGAGCTGCAGTATTTCATGAAGGTTTGAGCATTTTTGAACGTGACCGCGCTGCGGCTTATTTTGCCCAAGATGAAGATAGTGCTCAAGTACTATTGTGTTCAGAAATTGGTAGTGAAGGACGTAACTTCCAATTTGCCCACCACTTAGTATTATTTGATTTACCGCGTAACCCCGATTTACTAGAACAGCGTATTGGTCGTTTAGACCGTATAGGCCAAACAGAAACTATTCGAATTCACGTGCCTTATTTTGAAGACTCGGCTCAGAGTTTACTGTTTAAATGGTATAAACAGTCTTTAAATGCATTCGAACATACCTGTATCACTGGCCATGCCGTTTTTAACGCTTTTGGTGACACTTTATTTGACTTAGCACTTAGCGCCAGTTGGGATTCTAACGAAGCACAAACCTTAATCCAGCAAAGCCATGAGAAACACTTAACCATCAAACAAGATCTTGAATCAGGCCGAGATAAACTGCTTGAATTGCATTCGTCTGGCCAAGGTAAAGCGCATGCCTTGGTGGAAAAAATTGAGCAGTTAGATCAACAAATTCATTTGCCCCAATTTATGTTTCAGTTATTGGATGTTTTTGGTATTCAACAAGATGATAAAGCTGATAATGCCATTGCTTTGCAACCTTCTGAGCATATGTTGTGCGCCAACTTCCCATGCTTACCTGAAGATGGTACAACCATAACCTTTAATCGTCATACTGCATTAGCAGTGGAAAATTACCAGCTTATAACTTGGGATCACCCTATGGTACGTGGGGCAATGGACCTTGTGCTATCTGATGAAACCGGCAATTCGAGTATTGGCTTGTTAAAGAACCCTGCATTACCTGCAGGTACATTTTTCTTAGAGTGTATTTTTACCTTAGAAGCTATTGCACCGAGTAACTTGCAATTAGGCCGATATTTACCAACAACACCTATTCGCATATTAGTTGATAAAAATGGTAACAACCTTGCCGATAAAGTGAGTGAAGCCGTATTAGATCAACAATTATCACCCGTGAAGAAACAAGTAGCGCTGCAATTAGTTAAAGCATTAAGAAGCCAAATAGCACCCTTAGTGGCTAAAGCAGAAGCGCATGCCGAGCAACAAACAACATCAATACAAGCAAAAGCGCTTACTGGAATGCAAGTAGCCATGGATGAAGAGCATCAGCGTCTAACAGCGCTAAAAGCAATAAATCCTAGCGTGCGTCAGCAAGAAATTGATTTTATTTTGATGCAAAAAAATGCGTTAGCTGAATATATTGAAAAAGCCAAAATTCAATTTGAAGCGGTTCGCCTCATTGTTGTTAGTAACTAGGTTTTAGCCATAAATGACAAAAAGGCTACACCTTTTGTGTAGCCTTTTTTCTAACGAAAATTCAAAAGGAATATCTTAAGATGGGTGCTAACCCTGATTTTATTTACCAACCACCAATGAGCCCATATCTTGATATTATTTATCAAGATAACGATATTGTTGTGCTTAATAAACCCAGCGGATTACTCACTGTGCCAGGTCGATTACCTGAGCACCAAGACTGCTTGCAAAATAGAGTGCTAAAAGTGCTGCCAACAGCAACAGTTGTGCATCGTTTAGATATGGCAACTTCAGGCATTATTTTAATGGCATTAAATAAGCCTGCTCATGTCGCGATAAGTCGTCAATTTGAAAAAAGATTAACGCAAAAAAGCTACATAGCTAGAGTATTTGGTAAAGTTGAAAACGCACAGGGCTCTGTTGATCAACCCTTGATTTGTGACTGGCCAAATAGACCAAAACAAAAGGTAGATCATGAACAAGGTAAAGCGGCATTAACTCATTATAAAGTTTTAAGTTATCGTGAGAACAAAGACAACCAAATAACAACCCTGCTTGAGCTAACTCCTATAACGGGTCGTTCTCATCAACTACGGGTGCACATGTTATTTATTGGTCACCCCATTATTGGTGACCGACTGTATGCTCACGAACAAGCATTAAATTGTAGTAATCGTTTGCAGTTACACGCCAAAATGCTACAAATAGCACACCCCGTTACTGAGAAAACCTTGGCCTTTACAAAAGCTTGCCCATTTGATTAATACGATGAATTACGAGGGTTAATTAAAGAAAACATCAATAACGTCGATAATATATTTACATCACCTTTAGTAAGTCTATAGTGTTAATTAACCAACGGTCAGAGGAAAACTTTTTATGCATTTGAATACAAAGCCTATAGTTTTTTTCATATTATTAGCTGTATCGACTTTAGTTATAAATAACGTTTACTCATCTCCATTTTTGCCATACCAGGAAGCACAACAAACAGAAGATACTCAGCCCAATGGCAAAGGGGATCCTGAAAAAGCTGAAGAGATTAAACCTGAGGTGGCAGCAACTAACACTGAGGCGACACAAGACGAAGCAACAGAAGACGACCATCAACATGATGTCATTATTAATCTGCCCGTAAATGCATTTGACCAACAACAGCAAGATATTAAGCATTATTTAACGCAAGAGAAAATCATCCCGATAATGGTTGGAACAGACAAATATCTAACGATAATCAATCAACACACCACACCCGTAAATAAAGGCGTTATGGTGTTAATTCCGGATTGGCAGCAAAGTATAACAACCCCTTATGCACTTAATCAGCTGCGTAAAAATATGCCTGATCAGGGTTGGACAACAATAACGTTACACCCACCAAATAAGCCTGAAGGCTACCCTTCACAGGCATTAACAGCAGAAGAGCGAAATAAAGAAAATATTGAAATACTTGAAAACTATGGCAAAAAATTTGCTGAGGTCATGCAAGCGACTATTGAACAAGCCAAGCGTTTTCCTGGTGGAATTATTGTAATAGCTGAGGGTAATAATAGTGCGGTATTGCTCGATATTTACCAACAAGGCTTAGTAGGCGCACCCGCTGCGTTTATTATGCTTAGCAGCTATATGCCGACACAACCAGCGAGCGAAAAAATAGCTCAACAACTGGCTGTTACAGACTATCCAATTCTTGATTTATATTTACAGCGCGATCATCATTTAGTACAAGCCAACGCTATATTAAGAAAAGCGTCAGCGAAAAGAGAACTGAAAATATATTTTCGACAAAAACAATTAAGTAATCAAGTCACAGGTTACTATCCTAAAAATAGCTTAACCAAAGAAATTATAAGCTGGCTTAACTCAATGGGTTGGTAAGTTCTCAAGTGAAACATCTCTTAAAAACAGCATGATTATTGTCATGCTATTTTTTGCTGACAAATTTTGCCCAAGATAGTAATAATTCTCGAAAGTCTTCACGCCCACAAGAAGAGGAGTCTTGTAGATCAAAATCAATACCTTCTTCAATAAGTGAGTCTGGTAATACTTCTAAACCGTCCATACTCGCATTGGTTTGAACGGTTACATCACCTCGATTAAAAATAACCGTATACTCGTTACCTGTAATCGTAATTTCTAACTGTTTTTCTGCTTCAATATCTGCGATCGCAGACAATAGTTTCGAAAGCTTATCTGTATCTGTGCCTACTTCAACTTCTAACCATGGACCAATGACTTCATGGTCGAGCGAAAACTTAGCGATAGCACTACCCGTTAAGGGATCATCTATAAATTGATATTCCATATATACCTCGTTCTGAAAACCTTTAGCGAGAAAACCTATTTACCCGTTACTAAATTATATAACCTAGTTTCGTATAAAAATGATTTAACCTAGTTGATATTTATTTAGATAACGTTAGATTCGTCACCATTATTTTAAAGAAAATCTTCTAATACTAACAAGGACATTGTTATAATAATTATCACAATCTAATTGTAGCAAACCCCGAGTTTTTAACACTAGATTACGAAGCTTAATTACTAGAATAACTTTAGTTGATGTTATAAGGAGATGGTTTATCACAAATAATGGCATGAGTTTTCTATCAACACACTTACGTTTAAATCAACGAAGACGATTCAAAATTCATGTCACTCTAATTTGCTGCGTGTTCTTTTTGTTTATGTCGATGAAAGTTGTTTCACAACCTTTACCAACAATCACCGTGGCGATGTATATTGAACCGCCATTTTCTAACATTGTAGACGGTAAATTTGTCGGCGAAAACATCGATATTGCCAATGCATTAGCAGAGCAATTAGCACGAGAAGTCAGGTTTATCTATTGCCCGCCAGCCCGCTGTTTTGCTTTTTTACAAAACGGCCAAGCTGATATGATGATTGCGATCAGAAAAACCGAAATAAGAGAGCAATTTCTTAACTACCTTGAGCCTCCGATAAAAATTCAGCACTTACCGCTACAGTTTTATATTCGCGCAGAAAGTAAAATTGAATTGAATCGCTATCAAGACTTGCAACCCTTGAAAGTTGGGGTTTTAAGAGGCGCTTCGTATTTTGATAAATTTGATCATGACACACAGCTGACTAAAATCCCGTTAACTAATTATCAGCAACTCGTTGATATGCTTTTAAAAGGGCGTATTGATACTTTTCTGGAGCGGGAAGAAACTATTACCCCTTGGGTTGATCAAAAAATTTATAAAACCAAGATTAAGTTAGCAAAATTTTCTTATGATGAAACGGTTGGCTCTTACATCGTGGTATCTAAAAGATCGCCATTAAGAAATGAAATTGCACACTTATCAAAAGCGTTAAAGGCAATATCAGACAACGGCGAAATTCAAACTATTCTTAACAAGGTAAGAAACTAGGTTGAATTCAATTGAACTTACAAAGTGATTTATCGTCTATAAATTACCTACTCTTTAGCCGACATTGAAATCATTGTGCGAAAAGGAACTTATACTGCTATTTTATTTTCCTTGGTTGTCCACGGCATTATCATTTTATTGATTTTTATCACTCATTCACATAAAGAAAAATCAATAAAGAAAATCAACAAAAGCCCACCGATAAAAAGCTTCCTATATTATGCTCCCAATTTAACCGCAGCGCAGGCACATCAAAATAAACAACAACCTTTAGAGAAAATAATAGAAGAACCAAACCGCAGCGAGGCTGACCATAATAAGCAGGAAGTACTGGTTACTGAAGAGCCTATTACTAATAAACCTATTCCTAATAAACCTAATACTAATAAACCTGTTATTGATTTAGCCGATAAAAATACGGTTACTCCTCTTAATAAAACAATCAAAAAGTCTTTAATACCATCAACAACTAACAATACGATAACACTACCGAAAGCTAGCAATACAGAGCCGGACTCACCTCTTCCTCTACCAGCACCTAGTAATAAAAAACTCGATAGCTTCACTCAATTACAAAGGCTGCGTAGTAAGCTAAATAATGGTTCTGCTCCGACTGTAGATAACCCTTATCAATACGATCAACCTCCTTCAATTTTTAACGCTACAACAAAAACAGTTCCCCACTCAGCACCCTTGAAAGATGAAGAAAAAGAACGAGAAAAAAACACTAAAAATATGGGCGCAGGAATAGCGATTATAAAAGGAGATGATGGTAGGTGCTCGGTAACACAAGACATGAGTGCATACGGTTTAAGTGAAGGTTCCTCTGTGCAATTTTTCAGTTGCGGTGAATCAAAGTTTGATAAAAGCTTTCGAGAACATATGAAAGCCGTTAAGGAAAAGCTGGGCAAAAACTAATTTTGGCTCTTGTTGATAATTGAGCAAAAAGCGCTGAAGTTTAAAAGCCATAAGTATATAAACAAGATGAAAAGTTCGATTGAACATATTGGTCTATAATATAAATAATTTCACTTGGGTCAAACACCTAAATGCATTAAATACCGTTAATATTTTGAGCAAATTAAAACGCATATAGATATCGTCTTGAATGCAAAAATTATAAACAGAATTTTATCCATAAATTCTTCAAGATAGGTCAGCTTAAATTTTGGGTTGATGATGTTAACCGATAGTAAAGCCCAAAAGAACTATGCATTATTTTTAATAATATCAATGACTAACTGAACACACCCAACCAGTATAACCGTTCTTTCTACTAACCATAAATTTGGTGAATAGTGCTTATTGAACCAAGTGATTAGTAGTCATCAAAAAATCAGGTAGAATATAGGCAAATTTTATACTGCTATGCATTATTGATCTTACAATTATACTTTGTTCAAATTAATTGCGCTTGATCGCTAACCAAGAATGATTACATCATCATTCTTTTTAACTTTTATTGCGACAATAAACAAAGTTTAATAGTGCTTAGTTAAATTGTTATTAGTAAATAAAGTCAGAGAGGGAATCAAATGAGTCTGTATTTAGAATATATCGCAGAAATTGAAAATCGTAAAAATGAGCTAGGTTTAGCACCTAAGCCAATCGATAGTGCTGAGTTATTAGCGGAAATCATTGAGCAAATTAAAGATCAAGGGCACGCACACCGCGAAGACTCTTTGAATTTCTTTATCTATAACACGTTACCGGGCACCACAAGTGCTGCCGGTCAAAAAGCCGCCTTTTTGAAAAAAATCATTTTAGGTGAAGAAGCTGTAGCAGAAATAACCTCTGAATTTGCTTTTGAACTACTATCGCACATGAAAGGTGGTCCATCTATCGAAGTGCTACTTGACCTAGCATTAAGTGACGATTCAGCATTATCAACACCAGCTTCTAACGTATTAAAAACACAAGTATTCTTATACGATGCTGATACAGCTCGTCTTGAAGCAGCCTTTAAAGCAGGCAACGCTGTTGCTAAAGAGCTTTTAGAAAGTTATGCAGAAGCTGAATTTTTCACCAAATTGCCTAACATTGAAGAAAAAATTGAAGTTGTAACTTATATTGCTGGTGAAGGCGATATCTCAACTGATTTACTTTCTCCAGGTCACCAAGCACATTCTCGTGCTGACCGTGAGTTACACGGCCAGTGTATGATCACACCTGAAGCACAAAAAGAAATACAAGCATTACAAGCTAAGCACCCGAAAGCAAAAGTTATGCTTATTGCTGAAAAAGGCACGATGGGCGTTGGTTCTTCTCGTATGTCTGGTGTTAATAACGTGGCACTTTGGGCCGGTAAACAAGCAAGTCCATATGTACCATTTATTAACATTGCACCTGTAGTTGCAGGTACTAACGGTATTTCTCCAATCTTCTTAACAACCGTTGATGTAACTGGTGGTATTGGTCTTGATCTTAAAAACTGGGTTAAGAAAGTTGATGCCAACGGTAAAACTGTTGTTGACGAAAATGGCGATGCCGTATTAGAAGAAGCTTACTCTGTTGCTACTGGCACAGTGTTAACGATTGATACTAAAGCGAAGAAGTTATTAAACGG
>NZ_JACGWF010000182.1:0-1716 GCF_014077595.1 Colwellia sp. 6M3
ATTTATAAGCATTACAAAACCTAATTATAAACAACTAGAGAACAAATTATGGATGATCAAGCCGGTAACACCGCCAGTGCAGCGACTCGCGATTTAAGCTTCTTAGAGCGATTTTTTAAATTAAACTCGCACAATACCAACGTAAAAACAGAGCTAATGGCAGGGTTAACCACCTTTGTAACTATGTCATACATCATGTTTTTAAATCCTATTATTATGTCGAAAACCGGTATGCCGTTCGATGGCTTATTTTTGGCGACATGTTTAGGAGCTGCCATTGCCACCATTATGATGGGGCTATATGCAAACTGGCCAGTAGGGCTTGCGCCAGGTATGGGTTTAAACGCATTTTTCACTTTTTCTGTTGTTGGCGCTATGGGGTACAGTTGGGAAATTGCCTTAGGTGCAGTATTTCTTTCTGGTGTTATTTTCGTGCTAATGAGTGTTACAAGGCTTCGAGAATGGATGTTAGACAGTATTCCCCTTAGTTTACGGCTTGCAATGACAGCAGGGGTAGGTTTGTTTTTGGGTTTTATAGGCTTACGTTTTACCGGTATAGTTGTTGCCAACCCTGATAATATAGTTGCTCTGGCTGATTTAACACATTTTGGCTTTGGAGAGTTTGGCCCTGAAGCTCCAGCACTAGGTTTTTTAAGCTTTTTACTGATAACAGTATTGAGTTATCGCAATGTATTTGGTGCGGTAATTATTGGTATCGCCATAACAACCCTGATAGCTTTTATTATGACATGGGTACTCCCAACAGAATTTTTTGTCGTGGCAGAAGCCGCCAAATCATTCGCACCAGCATCGGGTTTTGTTAGTTATAACGGCATGTTAGCGATACCTGACTTTTCAGCACTTAAACCTATACTTTGGAAAGCCGACATAGCAGGTGCTTTTCAAGTCGCTTTGATCCCCGTTATTGTTACTTTCTTATTTGTGAATATTTTTGATACCGCTGGCACATTAATGGGCGTTGCAGAACGTGCTAAATTACAAGATAAAAACGGTAAAATTATTGGCTTAAGTAAATCATTAAAAGCCGACTCTATTTCTTCAGTAATTGGTACCGCTTTTGGTTGTCCACCCGTTACCTCATATGTTGAGTCTGCTGCTGGTGTTGCTGTTGGCGGTAGAACAGGCTTAACAGCCGTAACCATTGGGTTACTATTTGCTGCAGGTATGTTCTTTTTACCACTAGCACAAATGCTACCTGGCTTTGCGGTTGATGGCGCACTAATTTATGTTGCCATGTTAATGATGAGCTCATTAAGAGGCCTAGATTGGGATGATTTAACCGAATATGCACCCGCCGTTAGCACAACCGTTATGATGGCTTTTACTTTCTCAATTGCCAACGGTATTGCATTTGGTTTTATAACTTATACCGTTCTTAAATTAGGTGCAGGAAAGCATAAAGATATTTCAAATGGTGTTTGGGCGTTAACCGCACTGTTCGTAGCGAAATTTATCTTTTTAACATAACGGCTATTTAATATTGCTTAAAGGTCAGTATGATTTATTAGTGCTTTTAGCCTATCGTTTTTAATTTTAATGATAATTTTAAATTAAAAATAAAGCACTGTATTTTTATACAGCCACACCGTAAATCCCGCTTTATTGTAGAAAGGCAGATTAAATCTGCCTTTCTACATCGCTTTATTCAGTAACTAATAACAACATATTGAATGATAAATATTAATTATGTATATT
>NZ_JACGWF010000044.1:0-32857 GCF_014077595.1 Colwellia sp. 6M3
ATAGGGCCAGACCAATAAAGAATTTCTCTTTGGCCCTTTCAAATTTTCCCATCAAATTTTCCCATCAAATTTTCCCATCAAATTTTCCCATCAAATTTTCCCATCAAATTTTCCCATCAAATTTTCCCATCAAATTAGTATCTATAATTATTTTCAATTTGAACCCAGTTACTGCTAACGTTAAAAATATTAAATTAGTCGCTTACAATTTCTTTTTTAAATGGCTTTCAAAACGAATAGATATTGTATTTCAGACCAGTGAATATGCCCTCAATACAGGCCAATTTTAAATTTATATGCTTATTTATAGACAGCTTATCTGTTAACAACCTATTTGCACTCAACGCAGCAATATCGTTAGCAAGAGTTGGGAAGCAAGGAAAAGGCTTTGCTGTTGTTGCTGATGAAGTTAGAAGTTTGGCAGGTCGCCCAAAAACCTCTACTCAAAATATCAGTAATTTAATTTACAACTTGCAAATCGATGTAAATAAAGCAGTTGAAACACTGGATGCCAATAAAAATTAAATTACCAATACTATAGATAAAACAAGCACTAGCTTCGAAAAACTCTCTCAAACAAAAGCAAGTATCGAAATAATGAGCGAAAGTATCGAGCAGGTAGCAATAGCAGCCGAAAAACAAGAACTTGTAGAAGAAGATATTAAGATTCGCTTACTATCAATTTAAGATAGTAGTATTGCCTTAGCTGAGTTAGGGCAGGAATTATAAAAAATAGTATTGACTCCAAAGTGGTCGCTGAATAGATTAAAGTGCTAAGATATTTAATTAATTGGCGTAAGTTAACAATGACAACACAAAGCAACCAAAACAGTCAAAACAATCAACATACACCTAAAGTGGCGCTAATTATTGGCGCTAGCGGTTTAGTCGGGCAGCATTTGTTGTTAAAATTATTAGCCAGTAACCATTACAGTCAAGTGATTGCCTTGGTGCGTAGTCCGCTGCCAATTAGCCACACTAAACTGATACAAAAGAAAATCGATTTCGAAAATTTAGCTAACGAGTTAAGTCAATTATCACAGCCTTTAATAAAGCAGGAAAACACCTCGGATAAAGAAAATTTTCCATCAAAAGTTGATCATATATTTTTTACGTTAGGCAGTACAATAAAAAAAGCAGGCTCTAAATCAGCCTTTAATCAAATTGATTATTTATACCCTTTAATTATCGCCAAGCACTTTTACCAACAACACACTGCGTTATTTGCCATCGTAACGGCTATGGCAGCTAATGAATCCTCTTCGCTATTTTATAATCAAGTTAAAGGAAAAGTAGAGTTAGCGTTACGTGATATTGGTTATCAACATCTTGGGCTATTTCGCCCTTCAATGTTAGCGGGTCATCGTGATGAGTTTAGGCTTGGTGAGCAATTAGGAAGCCTAATAATGAAAGCGTTCGCTTTTATGATCCCTAAAAAGTATCAGTTGATTCAAGCAGAAAAGGTGGCAAATGCTATGTTAGCTTACGCTAAGCATCCGCCATCAGGTATTACAATTATTCAGTCAGATCAGCTGCAAAGTTACTAAGGGTTTTACCTGTCATACGATAACCAACCCACTCTTCTTGTGCGACAGCTCCTAGAGAATGATAAAACTCTCTTGAAGGCGTATTCCAATCTAGGCAACTCCACTCAAATCTTGCGCAATCTTTATCAACAGCAATTTTAGCCATTGCTTTTAGAAGTTTAACTCCTGCACCTTTGCCTCGAAACTCTGGCATTACGTATAAGTCTTCTAGATAAAGGCCCGATTTTGCTAACCAAGTAGAATAATTAAAAAAGTAAATAGCTGAGCCAACCGGCACACCATCAAGTTCGCAAATTAAAGCATAAACATGACTATTTTCAGTAAAAATACTGTCTTTAATCGTTTGCTCTGTCGCGAGTACTTCGTGTTCAGCTTTTTCATAAATAGCGAGATCGATAATAAATTTAAATAATATACTAGTATCATCTGCTGTTGCTTTTCTTACGACTAAATTGCTCACGTTTATTCCTGATTAATTTTTTGTTGGCTGAATAGTAAATGCATATAATATTAAATACCATTATTGATTACTCAGCGCGTGCTGAGCTCGTAAAATTATAGCGTTTGAAAACGCTTTAAATACTCCTTTTAGTAATACCCAATGATGCCAGTATAGTGCTCTTACAATGGTATGTTCTGGCAATAAATTGATCAGCTCTCCTGAGGCAAGTTCTGCTTGTATTTGCAACTTTGGGATCAAGCAATATGCAATGCCGTGTTTAGCAAAGTTAACAAAAGCCTCTGAAGACCTTACGGTATGGCATGGGTAAGCCCCTCCTTTTAAACCAAAAATGCGCTCAATATATTTAATATGCATATCATCTTTTTGGTCATAAGCCACAGCTGGTGCTGTCGCCAGTGCCTGAACATTAATACCCTGAGTAAAATAGCGTGAAATGAAGCCAGGGGAAGCGACTAATAAATACTGCATATCGCCTAGTTTTTCTAATGTACAACCGGGTAAAGCTTGAGCATGAGTACTCAAGGCACCAAAAACCTCCCCGTCTTTTAAATAATTAATGGTTCTATTTTCATCAGCAAGACGAAAATTCACGGCAAGATTATATTCATGACAAACATCACCAATGGCAGGAATTAACCAAGTAGCTAGGCTATCTGCATTACTGGCAATATTCGCGGTTATAGTTTCATGTTTTTTATCACCAGAAAGATCAGGAATAATATCCTGTTCGAGTAATTTAACTTGTTGATAATGAGCTAGTAATTTTTTACCAATATGGGTAGCAACAATAGGCTGAGAGCGGATTAGTACTGGCTGACCTATAGCATGCTCTAAGCTTTTAATCCGCTGAGATACTGCCGATTGTGTAATAGCTAAAACTGATGCCGCTTTATCAAAATTTTGTTCATCGACCACCACACTCAGTGCATGCAACAATTTGTAATCTAGCAAGGCTACTTACTCCTATATCGTAATTAATTTAATTACCGCACTCAACATTAGCAAAACTAATTAAAGATGAAAAACATTAATTATATTTATATGTCATTGTAAGTTAAATTAACCATATTCGCTCAACAGACAATAATATTTAGGTGCAAAAATGTTTTCCCCACTTCTTCAAGGCCTGTTTTTAGGAAGTAGTATGATTATTCCGCTTGGTGCGCAAAATTCTCATGTACTTAATCATGGTATCAACAGAAATCATCACTTTTTAGCGGCCTCAGTGTGTATGCTATGTGATGTAATACTTATTGCACTGGGTGTGTTTGGTGGTGCTAAGCTTATTGCTACTTCACCAAACTTAGTAATAGCTATTTCTTGGGGAGGGATATTATTTTTATGTGGATATGCCGCAATGTCTTTTCGCCAAGCTTGGCTTAATAACTATCATAAATTGCAAAACAAAGCGGTAAAAGCAAATAATAAACCTTGGCTAGTTATTGCATCTACATTAGCTGTAACACTATTAAACCCACATGTTTATCTAGATACTGTATTAATATTGGGTAGTGTAGGAGGAAAATTCGAGGGTAATGAAAAAGTCGCTTTTGCCTTAGGTACTATGTTGGCATCTATACTTTGGTTTTATAGTTTGGCGGGAGCCGCAGCTAAAATGTCACCTTGGTTGAATCAAGCTAAGATTAAAAGAATGATAGACATAGTCGTTGGGCTAATTATGTGCGCAATAGCGTGGTCATTATTTAAGAGCTTATAGTGAACTAGGCAAGTCTTTTGCGCCAATTTCCACCATGATACAAGGTGCAATTCTCCTCGCTGTCTAGCTCTATTTGATTTTGAGCATTTTTTAACTCAACACCAATATCAACCAGACTTTTAGTAATCATTAACGTTAAGCTATCCTTATTATCAGATTTTAAATAATGCGCTAGCTTGGCGTTACGATCAAAAATACAAACAACTTTTAAGCTTTCAGGAAAGTTATCAAAATTAACGGTATGGGTTAACCATTCAAAGCCATCAATATCTTCTAGCGCTGAATGACAAACTTGAGTGAGTGCTTTAACAATCTGATTATCTAATTTTTTATCTGATTTACGCATTGGTTCTCAACATAATTTTGTAACATCATGGGCTAATTTAATTTTAGCTTGCCTTTATACAGTATCTATAAAAAATATTATACACGGCTTTTTTAATGGGTATTTAAATCAAGCACATCAACACCGTCGTCCCACCCCTTATTGAGAAAGAAAATAAGATATTTAAGGTGAGTAATTTACCTTAAAGCAGTAACTAAGTTAATTAAAAAACATACTATGTTAATCATTAATTTATAGCTACTTTAGGTTAAATTAATTCAACTATAAGTAAATAATATCTTTATGAAAATAACATATTTTCAGGCATAATTAGTACTCCTGTTATGGCAATAAACTGAAAGGAGCAGAGGATATAAGTGAAAAACACAAAACTTACTCAAGACGAAAACCTATCCATAAAGGTCAGCTACCAGTTATTGCCAAATGATCATCAACGACTAGATTTATACTTTTCTTTGCCGGTTGAAATGGGTATTGGTCCTAAAACCTTAGCCGAAGAACATTACTTTCATAGCAGTATTGAAAGCCACAGCGCCTATTACTCAGACCAGCTACACATACCATTAGTGAGAAGCCGCTTTATCAGTCAAACAAAAGGTGAGCAAAGTGATTATCGGCTTAACCTTAATTTATTTTCTTATCAAATTAGAATCGCTCTCGATAATGATATAAAACAAACCATTAAACTTAGAGAAAGTGAAAGCTTTTATCCTCAAGCTATCGTACTAGCTGAACAAATTTCAGGTTTATTAAAAAAGCTAAGAAGGTACACTCCACCTGATAAAAAATTAAGCCCTTTTTTCGAAAATGCTGATAATTATCTTAGTTGGCAAGTAGAGCAGTCTTTTTTAAGACTATTATCTCGTGGCCCTAAAAGTAGCGACTTTACCACTGAGAGAAACTTTTTATTTGCTCTTTGCCGCAGTGAGAATGAGTACCGAGAAACAAACCAATATAACTCGCAAACAACCTTAGATGATCCTAATCGTATTACCAATAAAATGCGTTTGCTACAAAGGCTAATTGAATACGGCGTAGTATTGCAGCAAGAAGTTAAAAGCCTTAATCAAAATTTAAAACGTATAGTTAGTGGTTCAGTAACTACCATTATTATGGCTTTTGTCATGATGTTAGTGCTCAATGCGCGTGCTAACTTTACTGAAGTCACCATTGCTCTAGTGGGCATGTTAGGTTTTATTTATGGATTAAGGGAAATATTTAAAGATGATATTACCCGAGTCATTTGGCGAAGCATTCAAAGAGGCTTACCCAAGTGGAGAAATATATACACCAACAGTGTTAATAAAACTCGCATTGCAAGCCAAACCATTTGGCTAGAATACATACGAGATAAAGATTTACCCAAACAAGTTAATAAGTTATTTCAAAATAGGCGTCATCAAAACAAACAGGCAGCGCAATTACTGCATTTTAGAAGTGACACTAAGGTAAATGCAAAAAGCTTTATGCCCGGCTACGATGAAATCCAACAACGTATATTTTTTAACCTTACCCCCTTTATTCGTTTTCTAAAAAAAGGTGAAGGTCGCTTATATTCGCTCGATGGCAGTAAAATAACAAAACAAGCGGTTGAGCGTCGCTACCAAATAAACGTGGTATTAATGCAAACAGATAAACAAGATTTGCAACGTATGCAAAGATATAAAATAACCTTGAACCGTTCAACTATTGTTAATATTGAAGCAATGAAAGCCGATGAAGATGATTAACACTAAGGTAAATGCTATTTGAGTCGTTATTGCCTTTAATCTTTTTCGACCAAAGCCATCAAACGCCAATCGCCGTGATAAAGGTTAAAACCACTGCTTTTAGTGAAACCAATTAACGTTAAATTAAATCTTTTAGCCGCTAAAATTGCTAATTCAGAAGGTGCGCCAACCGCAATTAACACAGCAACGCCAGCCATAACCGTTTTTTGTACGATCTCAAAGCTTATACGGCCACTCACTAAAATGCTGTATTGAGACTGACTAATATGGCTATGCATTAAGCTCGCGCCAAGTAATTTATCTAATGCATTGTGACGACCAATGTCTTCCTTTATATCGACCAGTACTCCCTGCTTATTAAATAAAGCTGCAGCATGAGAGCCACCTGTTTGTACAAATTGAGACTGCGCTGCTCGCATAATTTTTGGCATAGCAGAAATAACCTCAAACGCTAACCAATGTTGGTTTTCATCTAAGCTTGGTGGGGTTTTCATTTCCAATGACTTCAACGAGGTAGTACCACACAAGCCACAACTACTATAAGTTACTTGAAAACGCTCAAGTGATTTAATATCCGGTATAACCCCAGCTTTTAGTTTAACTTCCCATTGATTTTCAATACTGACTTCACTTGAATCTTGATCATCTAGCTGTTCAGGTAAAATACTGTCAATTTGTTGAAAGTGCTGAATAACGGCTTCTGATTGTAACAAACCGATGATCAGAGATTTATCGTCACCCGGCGTGCGCATAGTAATGGAAAATATTTGGCTTTGATAAGGCTCGTCATTACCTAGCTGCCATTTCAAACGTATTTGTAACGGTTGCTCTATTATGACTTGATCTAGCTGCAGAGTTTTACCTTCTGCACTATATCGAAACTTGGTCAGTTCTTTTGTCGCAAGACTTGCTGGAGGGTGTTGCTGTTTAGTAATGTTTTTGCCCATAGCAAAATAAAACCTTCATTGAATATAGTTTTCAGCAAATAATACAAAATAGTAACTTACCATTTTTGACTTTTACATAGTAAAAATACTACTTTAATTTATTGAATTAATTAATTTTATTTACGTAATTTTATTTATGTAATTTGTTAAGAGCTTATCTATTTGTGCTTTTGGCGTTTTAGACAGTCGCTTAATTAAACTAAAAGGAATGTCCTCTAATCCATAGCGTGTTTTTATATCGTCTAACATGATAATCCATAATTCAGCGGTCATTTCAGCATCAAATAACGCTCGGTGAAAACTGCCAGTGGCTACGATATTTTTATAATTAATTAAAGTGCCTAACTTATGGTTTGGCGCATCCTGATAAATACGACGCGAGATTAATAACTAGCAAGTAAACTCGCCCAAAACAGAACGACCTAATCGTGCTAGTTCAGCTCCCAAAAATCGAGAATCAAATGAGGCGTTATGAGCTAGTAAATTACTATCGCCGATAAAGTCTGCAAAATCAGTCATTACATTTGCACAAGTGGGTGCTACCGCCAACATTCTATTACTGATACCAGTATAATTTTCAATAAAACTATTAATACGTCGACCTGGATTCATCAAGGCTTGAAATCTATCTATAATTATTCCATTTTCAAGCTTCACTGCTCCAATTTCAATCGCCCGATCACCCTGATCAGGCGATAAACCTGTGGTTTCAAAATCGAGCACAACAATAGAATTAGCTAACACTAATGCATCCTTTAAGGATTGATAGAATAAATAGGGCGAAATTATCTCATAATTTTATAGATTACACATCACGCCTAGTGCTGAATAGCCAATATTAGCATTGGCTACTTTTTATAATAAATAACGACAGAATGAAAGTTTTAAAAGTAAAAACTGGAGTTATACCGAGTGTTAACCTATTAAGTTAAAAAGTTATCGCTAAAGAGCTTATTAGCAATGAAGCTTCTCTTGAATTTGAACAGGCAGAAGTAGGTACTTCTTACACACCAGATTAACGATTTATAATCACTTATCATACTTATTATTAATGCCTAAATTATTATGAGTTGAGTTTGTTAATGCCGTAAATTATCTTGATTTAAAGGCTGAAATTCATTAATTTTAAGATACATTATCAAGAGTCTTGCTAAATAAGACAGCCTCTATCGTATTAAAAGGAAGTAAAATGGAACCCCTTAATATTTTAGTAACTCAACTTCGTGAAATAGCTCGAGGTGCTATTGAAGTTATGCCTCAACTATTAATAGCTTTAGTTATAATCTTACTAACTTACGCTTTCGCTAAATTAGCAAGAAACATAGCGCAACGTATTTTGAAGAAAACTAAGCTGCGTAAGAGCTTAATCAATTTATTAATTTTATTCTCTTCGATTGCTATTTGGATTATTGGCATCATGATTGCCGCTATTATAGCTTTCCCTGGGCTAACACCTACTAAAATGCTTGCTGGACTCGGTATTGGCTCTGTTGCTATTGGTTTTGCTTTTAAAGATATATTTGAAAATTTTCTAGCGGGTATAATCATCTTACTTCGAAAAGAAATGCGCATTAATGATTTTATCGCCTGTGAAGGGTATGAAGGAACAGTTGAAGCCATACTCGTTCGTGAAACACATATTCGCCAACCAGATGGCGAGTTAGTAATACTGCCTAATAGTATATTATTTAAGAACCCACTCACAATTCGAACAGATCTTGATCAGCGAAGAACCACTATTATTTGTGGTGTTGGTTATGGTGAAAATGTTGACGAAGCAAGATCAGTTATAAAACAAGCCGTTACCGATTGTAAAACTGTTATCAGTGATTCTCGACCAGTACAAATATTTGCTAACGAGTTTGCAGACTCATCTATAAACTTTGAAGTGACTTGGTGGACTGGCTCAAAACCAGTAAACATTAGAGAGTCGAGAGACGAAGTTGTAGCAGCAGTAAAATCAGCACTTGATAAATCAGGAATTGAAATACCTTTTCCTTATCGTACCCTCACTTTTAATCAGCCTATTAGTGTTAATACTGATCAGAAGCAAGATGATACAACAGAATAGTTTAATGTAAACCTCGATAGAGTGAAGTGTTATCTCAGCGAAATAAGACTAAGCTGAGATAACAACACTCATTAACAAGCTTTTGTAGACTATCTTTCATCATTAAACGCTGAATTTGGCCTAATCATATTTTGATATATTCAAGATTTTTTCGAAACTTCTAGTGCTTTTATTTGCACTGCTATTTCTTCTGCTTCAGCAGTGATCATTGAATAACCTTTAATATCGCCGTTTCTCTGGGCATGCATAGCGAGCTCTAACTTAGCTTCGTAACGTTTATTTAATTTTTTTAATGGGTCTGACTTAAAGATTGAAAACATAATAAATTGCTCATTAATGAGTAAGTGCGTTAAAAAAGATTATACGGTGTAAAATGCTTTTTAGTTTTAATTTAGAATACTTTTTATAAAAACAATTGATTCGTTGGTTATTTTTAATAAAATATTTAAATTCACCTAGATAGCACAATTATTTAGTCCTATGGGTATAATACAAAACTAACTATTTAAGACAAAATCTATATGTTACTAATACTCTGCCTTTGTACACTGCTCATTCTCGTGCTTACCTTGTTGCCATTATCACGACATCCACATTGGTTTATCAGAGGCATGGACTTCCCGCGTTTACAATTTATGATATTTGCTGCGGCATTGTTAATTGGGCACCTGCTGCTATTAGACCGAGAAACAATAACCGCTCAAATCTTAATTTTTGCTACTGCAAGCTGTTTACTATGGCAATTGTGGTGGATATTGCCTTTTACGCCAATGTGGCGTAAAGAGGTTATATCTTCAAGTGATAACACAGCTAAAAGACAGCTCAGCATACTAACATCAAATGTATTTACCCCTAATCGTAACGCCAAAGCCTTAATTGATTTAGTCAAACAACATAAACCCGATGTACTAGTTACATTAGAGTCAGACCAGTGGTGGCAAGATCAGCTTCAAGTACTAGAAGCTGACATGCCTTATAGTGTGAAATGCCCGCTCGACAATCTTTATGGTATGCACGTTTATTCTCGACTACCGTTAGACGAACAAGAAATATGCTATTTAGTTGAACAAGACGTGCCTTCGATACATGTATGCTTAACGCTTCGAACCGGTGATAAAGTGCGTGCTCATTTTCTCCACCCTGCACCACCTAGCCCAACAGAGAATGAAGAATCAACAGAGCGAGATGCGGAATTAGTCATGGTAGCGAAAAGCGTTGCTAAAAGTCATCAACCGGTGATAGTAACTGGCGACCTTAATGATGTAGCATGGTCTGCAACCACACGATTGTTTCGCAAAATTAGCGGCTTGTTAGACCCTAGAGTAGGTCGTGGCGCATTTAACACCTTTCACGCAGGTTACCCCATTGCTCGCTGGCCATTAGACCATTTATTTCACAGTTCGCATTTTACGCTACGCGATATTCAACGTATGCCGTCTATCGACTCAGATCATTTTCCTTTACTAACAAGGTTGGTATTTACTTCACCGTTAGGTAATCAACAAGAAGGCATAAAACCTGAGAAAGAAGAAGTAAAATGGTCAGAAAAAATCACTGATGAACAACAAGTGAGTAAAAATGATGTACCCACGCCAGCAGAGTGAAGTAAATGGTGATTATTATTTTGATGGTGTAAATTGATTTTTACTACATAGCAGTTTTAATACACAACTGACTTATTAATCATTAACTTGGGTAGCATACACCTTAATAAGTAATAATTTAAAACATATCAAGCAACGTAAGCATTTAAACTTTACAGAATAAATCTATGCGAATTAAATAACATTTCTAAAAAAATGGCTAAGTATTACTACTCAGCCATTTTACTATCATTAATTTTCACTTAGGTTCTAAAATAATTACATTTGTTTATCAATACGTACTGTGCCATTGGCAAGATAAACCATCCTAACCGCATCTTTTCGCTCGAAGAGCATACGGTGATCTAAGTCTTGTATCACCATATATTCATCGCCATTATCTACCTTTATCATTAATTCAACTAAAAGCAGCGTTTTCTCTTGATATTTAGGGTTGCGATCATGCGCTATAGAGCCGCCAATAACTGCGCCTAATATAGTGGCTATACTCCGACCACTACCGCTACCAAATTGATTGCCTATTGCGCCACCAATAAGTGCACCACCAAAAGTTTTCCAACCTTGATTTTTATCTTGTATCAGCTCTTGTTCAGTAATATTACGTACTGACAACACCTGACCAAATAATACCTTTTCGACTGGCACAGCTTTATTGCGTTCATAATCTGCATTTGCAAAGGGAATAGCCAACAAAAAAATTATCGATATATAAATTGCTTTCATTTTTCCCACCTTTTATTTAATAAATTTTAGTAGAAAGATAGCGTTGATAAAAACGTTCAACCTTAAAATTTACCAGCCTACAGATTCTTTAGCTTTAGTTTTACGAATTTCGGTTTCGTCGGCCCATTCAACTAAGCCACTTTCAAGGTCCATTAAACGAAGCGTGAATTTGTAGTAAACATCAGTTTTATCTTGGTTACTTTTTACTATACTCGATAAGTTACCGTATAACATGTACTGAGCACCAATTTGGCGACCAAACTGTGTGGCTTTGCTTGGGTCAACCATACCGCCGTCATGTTGAAACTTAAGTTGCTCTCTAGCAGCTTCTACTCGTCCCATATCAACAAAGCGAAACTTGCCTGAACGTAAAAGCTTAGTAGAAATAGAGTCTGTGATTGACTCAGTGTCAATATGCTCGCTGGTTTTGTTTTTTAAGCGTTCAACAAACATTACCGGGCGCGTATTTTGCGTTAACGTGCCAACAACGGGTGACAACAATAACGAGTCGGTCATTTGGGCGGCAACTTTTTGTAAATCTGTAGAGCCAAAATTAATATCAGTAGTTTCAACTGCGGTAGCATCACCGTAGCGAACAACTGATTTATTAGCACAACCCGCTGCAAATACTAGGGTCAAGCCGAGAGTGGTTACTAGTGCTAATTTATTCATAATACAGTTCCTTAACAATTAATATTTGTATGCTTTTTCCGGGATTTCGCGAACATAAACACTAAATGTGCTGACATTAATGTTCGGAGCTAACCCTCGTAAAGTTGTTGATTGTTTGCCATGAAGCTCCAAAGGAACCCAAGGTGTTTTTCCAGCCTCAATAACAAAGCCGGCTTCGTCAAACCAGTTGAAATGATATTGTAATTTTTGTGATTTCTCATAACGACTGGTTAGTGTTAAATTTATTTCCATTAAGTCATTAATTTTACGAGATTTAACGTCGCTTATAAATAACCGCTTCGCTAAGTCGGTATTATGCACCTCTAAGTGTTTACTAAAGTCATCACCTTGTGTCATGGCACTAGTACCTGTACCAGCAGTGACAGGAGGTTGTTTATTGGCACAACCAGCTGTAACAATAGTACTGAGCAATATCACCGCTAAACTGCTGGTGATTTTTTGACCCGTACTCATAGTAATTTTGCTATTAAACATATTACCTCCTGATTCATTATTATTTAACGTAAGTTATAAATTAACGGTTTGATAACCAAAATGGCTACCAATAGCTGAAATATTGATTAAAGTAATTCTATTAGGTTGAACATCAATTTCAATCGATTTTTGTTGGCCATCTACCTGCATTTGCAATACTTTTTTACCTGAAGATGTATCGAAACGAATGATATCAACTTGGTCAGGCAGCGTGCTCCAACTGCGAGTATCGGCCTTTTCAGAAGCAATATTATAAATACTCGCTAAAATATTACCTACATTGCCAGCTTCACGGCTAAGTTTTTGGCGAACTTGTTCTTTGGCAACGACTCGCACGACTTGTCGGGTTAATAGTGACGGTAATTGATCTTTTAAATCTTTTGCCGCTAACGACTGAATTCGCACAATTTCATTCGTTTGATAACTTTGTCCCGCATTCTGAAGTGTAAGCTTATTGTGTTGCGATAAAGCTCCTTCATAAACAGGTAAAGAAAAACTGAAGAACTTTAAGCCATAACTGCTGCTACCTACTGGTAAGTTTAAGCCGACATCTTGCTTACTGTTCACAATATCGCGCTCAACAAGCACTACGATTTTACCTTGTCCTGTTGACTCTTTTGATTGATATTTTCCAAAACGTTGTTGAAAGCTAATTAAATCGTCTTGCATACCCAGTTTACTGGCCAACCTTAAAACATCCTGTTGCAAGTAAGGGTTTTCTGGATAAATTTCTATCGCACGTTTGAAGTCTATATATGCATCATTAAATTCACCACTGGCTTCATACAAAATCCCCGATAAATAAAAAGTGAAGGCATTTTGAAAGCCATTTTTTACTTTACCAATAGCCTTGTCCATATTCGGGTAACCACCTTGTAAACTGTCGGTGCTCATGCCTGAATTTTGCAGCTCATTTTCAGCTTTATAAATTTCGTCTTTATAGACTTTTAAAGCCGTTTCTTGCACTAAATTTGCGCGACGAATTTCAACTAACGCACCAGATAAATCATCTTGGAATAAGTAATTAAGTGCTTGATAACTGTGTAACATACCTTGTTCGTAATACGGAACTTGATAAGAGATAGCATTGTCGTTACTCACCACAGCGCCTAGTTTCTCAATACCTTTGCTAATTTGAATTTTAGCTTTATTGCGTTGTTCCTCAATCTCGATATACGCTTGGGCAAATGTTTGCTGGCTAGCTGACCAATTATTAGCTAAAAATTCTAACCGCCCTCTTTCTAGCAAACCTAATACATAGCTGCCATTGCTAGCTGACCGCTCGTTCAATAGACTTTGCGCCATGACAAAGTTTCCTTGACGTTGCGCTGCTTTCACTGATTTCATTTGGCTACTATAGCCTTGAAAAATATCAGCGAATTGCAAAGAGCTGCAACCAGGCAAAGCGATAAACATGACGGTTAAAAGAATGTGCTTAGCAAGTGATTTGATCATTTGAATTAATTTATTTCCGTAACATAATTCTGATGGCTTATTGACCCTATTATGCATCAATCGCCTTACGTCATTAACTACTTTGTTATACACAAAAGTAATCTTATTTTTTACCAGTAGCAATAATTACTTTGTGGTTAAAATGTAAGAATAACTTAATATACCGCTTAACTTGAGCATGAACATGCTAATAGCTATCATTGTCACACAACTAAAAAAAACATTAAACACTAAAATAAAGCACTACTTTTCATAAACTTAATTATCACATAAGAAAATATTAACTTTTATCATTTCAATTTCAACCGTAATTTTGCAAAGGTTGGGTTGTGCTCAGTAAAAATATAACGAGCACAGTTAATCCCTTGTGTTTGAACAATCTAGTTATGTCAAAACACTATCAATAACATTACCAGCTACGCTCAAAAAGGAATTAATAAAATGAAAAGTATAATTTTATGTACGGTATTTTGTTTAATTGCTTTTACTTCTTCGGCATACGCTAATATTGAAATATCAAAAGATCAATCAAGCTCTTTGATTAAGTATTGCCAGCTCGATGAATGTAAAAGCTATTTCAAAATGTATAAAAAGGCAGCTAGCCGAGGGCACGCAGGCGCCATGGCGATTTTGGGTCAATTTTATTATATTGGCTATGGCACTGAGCCCAACGAGGAACAAGCCATTAGATTTCTCAAGCGCGCTGCAAGATATGCTGACACAAGTGCACAATATAAATTAGGCGTGATCTACTTAACCAGTAAAGAAAATTATGATTTTGATGCTGCGATTAAATTTTTAAATAAAGCCGCAAAAAAAGACGATGAAAGGGCCAACCTTTTATTAGGTATCATTTATTACAACAATCAATTTACACCACAAAATTTTGTATTAGCCGATAAGTACTTAAGCAAATCATATCAACAGCGACACCTTAAAATTCCGGCGGTTATTGGTAATATTAAGGCCAACGTTTCGTTGGATAATAGTAATTTTCCTTTACTGTTTGAAGAGTTAAACAAAACCCCACTTTTAGTAGCAAACGATGGCGCTATTCAATGGCCAGAAGATGAAATTGAAGTATTAACCATTACCTCTCCACCTTTAACTAAGATCCTAACCGAGAATTTAATCGCTTATCGCAGAGCTATTACTACCACGGGCTCACGAATTCCAGGTAAGTCTTGCGGTGAGATCATCGGTTGTTTACAGTCATTGGGCGGAAATTTATATGGCTTGGCACCCTTTATTAAGCTCGGTGGTCTTTGATGTTTGATGCAACGCAAAAGTAATTAGCATACACAGTTGCAGTAATCGCTGAGCAATCTCGCACTAAGTTTTTTATTGAAACTGTATTGCTCTATCTCGTTCCATTTAGCTATCATAGCTTTAAAAATATCTACGAATTACCCAGCCAAAATGTTGAACGTGATGAGTATAAAGATGTACTTAGCGAGTCATTAGAACCATTGAATAAGTTTGTTTTAGGTCATGAAGTTTTTTACTGTACAGACAAGTAATGTGGCTCATTAACAGCGCCATAGTTACAAGACTATAAAAATACAGAGCACCATAAAACAACGGAAAATCATCGTTTAGATCGAGGATTTAATATTTATCACTCTTAAAAATGAAAACAAAACATAAAAATAAACTCATAATTTATAGCTACTTAACTATTACATAAGAAAATATTAACTTTTATCATTTCAATTTCAACCTTAATTTTGTAAAGGTTAGGTAGTGCTCATTAAAGCGTATAACGCACACGATTAATCACTAGTGTTTGAACTATTTATTTACATAAGCACTATCAATAACATTGCAAGCTACACTCAAATGGAATTAATAAAATGAAAAATATAATATTGGGTACCGTATTTTGTTTAATTGGCTTTACACCTTTTTCGTATGGTGTTGGGCAAGTAACAAAAAGTCAGTCGAGTTCATCTATGGACTATTGCCAACTTGACGAATGTAAAAGTTATTTCAAGATGTATAAAAAGGCAGCCAAAAGAGGCCATTCAGGTGCCATGGCGATTTTAGGGCAATTTTATTATAATGGTTACGGAACAGAGCCCAATGAAGATCAAGCTATTAAGTACCTTAAGCGTGCCGCTAGATATGCAGATACAAATGCGCAATATAAATTAGGTTTAATTTATTTAACCAGCAAAAAAAATTATGATCTTGACGATGCCATTAAGTATTTAGAGAAAGCCGCTAATAAAGACGATGAAAATGCTAACATTTTACTCGCAACCATTTATTACAATAATCAATTTACACCACAGAACTTTGCATTAGCTGATAAATACTTGAGTAAATCATATCAACAGCGCCACCCTAAGATTCCAGCAGTCATTACTAATATTAAAGCTAAAGTTTCTTTAGATAACAGTAACTTTCCTTTATTGTTTCAAGAATTAGCTAAAACTCCTCTAGTGGTGACTAACGACGGCGCTATTGAATGGCCTGAAGAAGAAATTGAAGTTTTAACCATTACATCACCTCCTTTAACACAGCTTTTGAATGAAAACTTAATCGCTTTTCGCAAGGCTATTACTACTACGGGCTCAAGAATCCCTGGTAAGTCATGTGGTGAAATCATCGGTTGTAATCAGTCATTAGGTCGAGACTTAAGTGGTTTTTCTCCAGGAATGTTAATGATAGTTGATGCAACTGGCTCAGGTGGTGGTGGTATTTCCGCAAGATAATAATTAGCCTTAAAAAGTAAATATAATCAGCTAAGTATTTTTCCTTGGTTGATTATATTTTTGATATTGAGAATGAGCCCTTTCATTTAATCATCTTGAGATATATTGGCATTCAACATTTGTTAAATGCTATGATTTAGCCATTAATGATGATCTTAATACGTTATTGTTAAACCAATACTACAACAAGGTTTTACCTTGATATGATGTTACATCTTGTATAAAAAGTATCATTAGCAACGCTTATGTAATGTCTCATATTCTGTTCATAAATGAACAAGTGAACATTTATCCGAACGTCCAATCATAGTAAGTTATTTAAAAGTGAAAATTAATGAATAAAACAATTCAATTATTATTTTTAACCATTACGCTTTTTATGGTGAATAGCCCTGCTACGGCTATGAAACTTACTCCATGTGATACCGACCAATGTGTCGATTATTTTAATAAATTCAAAGCAGGTGCTAAGCGAGGCCATATCAGTGCATTAACCACTATGGGTGAGTTTTATTATCACGGCTTTGGCACCAATATTGATAAAGACAAAGGTTTTTTAAACCTTAGAAAAGCTGCCCGACATGGTAATGTCAGAGCTTTATATAAAACGGGCTTGATCTATTTAAGCGATAAAAAATACAAAAATGTAAAAAAAGGTATGATTAATTTAGAAAAATCTGCACGAAAAGATTTTCTGAACTCTACTTTCTTATTGGGGATAGTGTATTTAAATAAGAGCTTTGGTTTATACAATCAAGAAAAAGCAGACAAATATTTAGCAAAAGCTTATCAAGATCTACATCCAGACCTACCAAAAGTTATTGATATAATTGAAGAGAAAGAAGATATAACGTCGGATAACTTTCCGTTGTTGCTGCAAGCAATGGCAAAAAAACCTGTGATAATAAATGCAAAACAAGAACGTGTGTGGCCAAAAAGCAACATCGAAGTTATTGTTATAGAATCACCATCTATTCAAGCTATTTTAAATCAACAAATAATCTCAATTCGTCGACCAATAATATCATTAGGCTCGCGTATTCCAAGTTATTCATGCAAAAGCTGTTATAGCACTTGGGGCGTTGATGGTTTAAAAGACTTTACTTTCCTTTAGGCAGACGTTTTTTAGATATTTTTATAATTCTGTTGGCTCGTGGCGCATCCTGAATATTTATACAAGAGTTCGTTCTCCATACTTCAGGCTCACTGCATTGTATATTTTCAAACGACTGTAGTGTTTGCTGCTCCAAGTTATATTTAATCATCTGGCTTTCATTTAATAAGTAAAGATCACCATCTTTTATATACCATTGTTCTAACGTTAAACTCTCAAGTGGCGTTTCAAAGAAATGATTTTTGTCATTAATGCTAACGCGCCAAATGCCAGGCTGAAAGTACTTTATATAATAAAAATATCCTGCATCTTGCACCAGTTTATAACCGTCTTTAATATAGAGTTGCTCAACTTGTGTTAACAGATCATATTGATAGATATCCGTGCCATCAGATCGGATTTTCGTATAAAAGAGTAAACCTTCATATATCACTGGATCTTGAGCATCAGGGATAGATGTTAATACTTTATATTGGCCATTATTCTCTTTATTTAGCACTAATACCCCAAATTGTGTTGTCATGGCAATACGGTTTAATAAGCCATCAACGTCATACGAACTGATGTTATAGGAACGATCTAAAACGGTAAGTTGTTTAGCTTCTCCACTATCGATACTGGCTAACCACAGTTGGTTTTTTCCCGATTGATTGGAAACAAATAAAAACTTTTTATTATTAACTTGTTTTGGCAAAGTCATATTGGCACCGTTGAAGTGACTGATGTCTTTAACTTTGTTGGTAAGGAAATTAACCAGTGTTAGGTTAGTTGAAGCGTACAAACCTTCCAATAAAAAAATATTATTTTCATGGGCCATTGGGCTATAGACCTTAGACGTAAAAATAGCATTTAATGACTCAACTTGGTTGCTGTTGAAATAGCTAACACTAACACCACCATATTCGTTGATGTAGGTTAATTTTTCATTGGTTAGCGCTACAGTGTAAAGAATATTTTTTATTTCTTTACGCCAAATTTCATTTTTAAAATCATCAATATCATAGAGTTTAATCGTCGTACTAAACCAATTAGCGGTGCTCAACGTCACCAAATGCTTTCTATCAGGGCTGGTCTGAAGAAAATAAATTTCGCTATCATCATTTTCACTTTGTTCAATAACGCTTTTTTTCCCCGATGCAATATCTAACAAGTGTATTAATGATCTACCATTCAGTGGCGATACTTCAGCAACTAAGACTGAACTGTTGGTGAGTGCTGCCATGGTTTGGCTTGCACTATTTCTATTACATGACGTTATGTTACTTACGTCGGATAATTGTCCTGTCGGTAGTAAAGATATTTTTTTTATCGAGCACTCATTTTCTGATTTATGCTGAAATACCAGTGTGTTGTCATCAAGCCAAATGGGGTGAGAAGTATTTACATCGTCAATCTTGTGATCAATAACGCTATTAGTACGTAAACTTTTCACTCTTAAAAACCAATATTCTTGACCCAAAGTTCTTGCCGAATATGCCAAATGGCTGCCACTTTGATTAATGCTCAAGTCTTGTTTTTGGGTGTCAGGGTCTACAATAATTTCTGTTTGGTAAATAAATTGCTCATTCGGACGACTGTCTGACGAGAAATACCAAATTGTCGATAATAGTAACAATAGGCTAACGGCAAAAATTAGCGGCAATATTGGGATGCTACGTTTAATTTTTTCGCTGGCTATTTGCGTGTCAGTAGCCGCTGAGTTTAGGCCGATATAGAGATAACCTTGACGATTAAGGGTTTTAATAAATGTAGGATTTTTAGAAGAGTCACCTAATTTTTTGCGCAAAATAGACATTACGCGAGCAAGGGAGTGATCCATGACGACGCGTGATGGCCATAACGCCAGCAATTCGTCTTTAGTTACAACAACTTCTTTGTGTTCAACGAGGTATTTTAATACTTGAAATTCTAGGTTATCAAGCGGAACTATATTTTGAGCATTATTGTCAATAATTAAAGCACTACTCAAGCAATCTAATACTATGTTTTTTGACAGTCTAATTTTATCCATAGTTCACCAGACAGTCACTCCTCATAGTAGTAATAAATTACTGTTTTCATAATATTACCGTAATTATTTAAATAATACTAAAGGTATATTAATGAGAAGTTTGTCTGAAGTAATCTTAGGTTAAAATGATGAGAAAGCCGAAACTCAATCAAGCCTGTTATAGTGATTTTCTCGCTATTAATAACCTTACTTAGGAACTTAAAAAATAGTGGCTAGTGGCTAGTGGCTGGAAAGTATACCGTCATCTATCCATGACAATAAATAATTCAATGCTAGCTGACTAATATCTTCGTTAGGGTTTTGTGATAACAGGCTATCACACAGACTTGCAAAGTCATGGCCGTTAAGCATCAGATTAAGCAAGTTGTGTTCTTGCTGCGATATTGATCTGAACTGGGTTAAACGTTCATTATTTCGCCATAGCAACCAAATATTAGCCGTTTGCTTTGCAGGCTCTGGCGCTTGCTCTTGCTTTAATGCTTGCCAAGTTTCTACGGTATTAAAGTTAAACATAGCAATTTGTACACTAGGGTGAAAACGAAAAACTAAACTAGGCCACTGTTCATGTGGAATTTCCAGCAAGCGCTCACGAGTATAGCGATTCGCGTCTTTTGCGTCAAACGCCACCATTAATAACCGCTCAAAATGAGCTAACTCACTAATCAATGGATAATCTTTAAACGGTGTTTGATTGGCAAGAAACATAGGTAAAGAATCAGCAAAATGTCTTAATGATGTTTTGTTCGATGGGTAAGCTTTAATATAGCCGCTGACCATTTGATCAAATAAGTCATCACCTAAATACATCCCCAATATTTGGTGATCATTATCAATAGTTTCTTTAAAGCGCATTTGATAAGCATTTTTGTATATATGCAAACGAGCTTCACGACTAATACCGCCATGTTCTGCAACATGTTGCGCAATTTCAGGTTTATCGTCAGTTAAATAATTAATCATCTGCTGCTGCAGAGAATGTAATGAAAGTTTACTCACACTATATTTGCTCTTATTCTTTTCATCATTTTTCACTCGTATAAGATTATCTTAACGAGCCTAACGTTTTCGTGGCAATATTGCGCGCAGTTTCCACTTCTGCTAATAATTCCGCTAGCGGTGGAATATTATCATCTCGTTCGATCATGGTACTTATCCAACCGAAACGTTGTAGTGCTTTTTCGTAGAGCTGCCAAACAGGATCGGCCACAGGGTGATCATGTGTGTCAATAACATAGTCGCCATAATCACTGTGCCCGGCTAAATGAAACTGTTTAACTTTATCTTTTGAAATACCATTTAGATAATCTTGTGGATTAAAATCATGATTACGAGCACTGACATAAATATTATTAATATCGAGTAATATTTCGCACCCAGAGCGACGTGCTACTTCATTGAAGAATTGCCACTCGGTCATTTCTGAATTTTTATAGGTTAAATAACTTGAAACATTTTCCAGCAGTATCGGCCGTCCAAGAAATTCTTGTACTTGCTCAATCCACTGACAAACATGGTTTAATGCTTCATCATTGTATGGCAAAGGTAATAAATCATGACTGTTTTTTTCGTGCGCCCCTGTCCAACATAAATGATCTGAAATCCATTCAGGCTGTAATTCATTAGTCAGTACTTTTAACTTACGTAAATAGTCAAAGTTTAGCGGATCGGTTGAGCCTATAGATAAAGACACACCGTGCATCACCATAGGGTAAAGTTCACGAATACTGTGCAGATAATGCTTAGGTTTGCCGCCATCTACCATAAAATTTTCTGAGACAACTTCAAACCAATCAATATTAATTTTATCATTAAGAACATCTTGAAAGTGCTCGGTTCTTAGGCCAAGACCAAAGCCAAGAAAATGTTCTGGCACAGGGACATTAGACAAGGAGAGCGATCGCTCTCCTGTCATATTGTCAATAGGTTGATTATTCGCCAACCGTACCTCCAACATCGTCACATGTTTGTGCCGCAAGTGCTACAAAACCATGACCTTTACATGATGCTTGACCTTTACAGGCATTTTCAGCCGTTTTGCAATCATTATGACCTTTACAAACATTTACACCGTAACAATGCGTTAGCTCAGCAGTATTAACTTCACCACGCCAATCATCTTTAACCGTGCCGCCAATATCGCCACAGGTTTTTTCAGACATAGCTACAAAGCCGTGACCTTTACATGAAGCTTGACCTTTACAGGCATTTTCAGCCGTTTTACAGTCGTTATGACCATTACATTTATTCACGCCGTAACAATGCGCCATTTCAGCAGTGTTGCCTTTTGCTGTTTTGTTAGCTGGCTCTGCTGATACTGCTGAAGCGCCCATTAAACCTGCAACAGCAAGTGCAACTGCCGCGCCTTGAAATTTAGTTTTAGTGTTCATATTATTCTCCATTTATTGTGTTGTATTAAGTATGTAAAAATTATTTATGCGTTAGGTAATACTTTTCGTTTGAACCAGTAATCAAGACTGACATAACGGCCACCACCGATAAAAAATAGTGCTAATAGCATAATGAAATATGTTGCAGCAAACTCAATACCGTTATTTAAAATGGTGATATTTCCGCTGCTGGTAAGCCACTCGTAGTTACCGTGTTCTTGCAAGATAGAAATTATCATCTCTTTCTTTTCAACTGTTGCCTCTACTCGTTCGTTAGCAAACGGCGCATTAGCATCTGCAATCGCTTGCCAACCATATTGTCCGTGTACAGATGTCATGGCTATGATCATGGTAAACATCATAGGAACAGCCATTAAGCGCACGCCTAAACCTAGCAACAAAGCAATAGCACCGATAACTTCAGCGCCTATAGCTAATATCGCAAGAATAAATGGAAATGGTAAACCTAATCCCCAATCATCATTACCAAACCATTGCACAATATTGTCAAAACCATCTATTTTATGCGTACCCGCCATCCAAAAAATAGGCACTAAATATAAACGCATTAAAAGTGGCGCAATGAAGTCCATTTTTTTAGTCGCATTTAAAATGCTGTAACCTTTTTCCAATATTGTTTTCACCATGTTATTTTCCTATTCGCTTAAATGTAATGTTTAATGTTTAATGTTTAATGTTTAATTCTAGTTCAAATCTAATTCAAAATTGCCTTGCCCAAATAATTGGATTAAATCAAAGTATGGGACACTGCTTAATTTGACCTTGTAAGTTCTATAACCATTTCATTATTTTTTAGCCTTAAACACACTGAAAAAAACCAATGATTTTTTTGAAATATAAATACGGTTTGTCAGTTCAACGTGATAAAAATTAATAAAATAGCGATAAAAAGTAACACTAGCATCATGTAACTTTATGTAAACACATGAAACTAAATGTAAAAAATATTATTTTGAATTTATGGGATATATTTTGATATGAGGCAGTAAACACTTAAATAATAATGAAATTATGTATAACTGAATAAAAATCGTTAAAAAAAAATAATTATTTATTTTTTTATTTAATCAAAAAATTCATTATTTACATGTTAATACGTATAAGAAATAGTTTTCTAACAATAAGTAGAGTGTAAAAAGTGCGTCAATGGCAGGGGTAAATGAGTGCTATTCAACAAATACTTTGAGAGTACAACATTGTTGCACTCTCAAAACATTTAGATAACTAAAGCTAATAAATAGCCGAATCTGACCAATAAATACGTGTTAATTTTTGTATTTTTTAAACTAGTATAGGTTTTACATTAAGGACTATAAGGTTTCCACTTCTGCTAATGCTTGAGTAAACTCAGGAAGCTCTAATTCAAAACATGCTTCGTTTTCTTGCCAATTAAGGCCAATAATAACGCCATCTTCGAGTAAGTCTTCAACCCAAAACTCCATCCATTCAGCAACAGATATAGCAGCAGGAACATAATCTGCCCACTCTTGTACACAATGACTTTTAGCCAGTGCTTCGGTTGACCATAGAGGCATAACCTCAGTGTTTTCAAAATTTACAGAATCAAGTACCACCCAGTCTTGGCTGTTTTTATCTTGCAGGGCCCAAATTTCTTGAGTGTCTTTAACTTGATTTAAAAATGACTTTAAAGTTGTTTCTGTGCTCATTGGTTTTAATACCTTAATAACGTTTTATATATTATACGTGAATTTTAATGCTAGCTGCTAGCTTGTTGTGACACAGAGATTTTCATCGGAAATTGCTGACATTAATGATGATAAATTCGCTTGCGAGTTTTCCGGCGCTAACCATGCGTTAATATGCTCAGGTAAAACAAGCACGGGCATACGATGATGGAACTTTTCACACAATGGATTTGGCTTAGTGGTTAGTGTTACCACTTGAGGTTGTGTGTTATTGCCATAATAACTTATACCTGCCATATATAAGGGTAACGCTTGCCCATGACTAAAATAATATTTTTGCTTTTTAGCGCCCTCTTTTCGCCATTCGTACCAACCACTAATAGGGATTAAACAACGATTTTCAGTAAAAGCCTGACTAAATGTTGGCTTAGTGGCTACCGTTTCACTTTGAGCATTTATTAATAAACGCTTTGACCATGAAGGCTGAATACCCCAACGCATATTTACTTGGCTCAAGTGCTGGTTCGACTGAACAATGGTGGCTATTGACTCACTTGGACACAAATTATTATTACTGTCGCTGTAAAAGTTAAACCCTACAGTGTCACTGACAATTTTACATAAAGAATGGTTAATAATATTAAGTCTGCCACACATGATATTCTCTTAATCTCTTGGATATATTCTACTGTATTTGTCTAAACGTTAAGGCTAAAGTTTAATGATTTACTAGGGCTTTAAACAAATACTATGTCTCGTATAAAATAGAGTATACCTATTAAATTAGCCATCTGTTAAGCTTCATCTATACATAAATAACAAACAGAATAATCATTGAAAATTGAAATTTTAAATAATATTTCAGACATTGCTGAACAAGACTGGCAGCGACTAAATACTGAGTCGTCGGTATTTTCAAATTATCAATTGTTTCAATGTTTAGAAGACAGTGGCTCAGTGTCTGACACCCAAGGTTGGCAACCCCATCATTTACAGTTACGTAATAACGATGAGAGTGAAATTAACGCTATATTACCGATGTACGTTAAATCTCATTCATGGGGAGAGTATGTTTTTGACTGGGCTTGGGCCGATGCATACCAGCAACATAATATTCCCTACTATCCAAAACTAGTGGCTACTACTCCTTTTACTCCGGTAACCAGCAATAAGTTGTTATCCAGTGAGGTTGTACTTGCTGACATTTTTAACGTGTTAACTCATCATTGCCAACATCAACAATTAAATAGCTGGCACTTATTGTATTGCTCACCAACGCAGCACCAAGCTAAAGATGTTTATCAACGAAACACCGTTCAATTTCATTGGCTTAATCATAACTACCGAGATTTTGACGATTTTTTATCACGTTTTACGGCAAGAAAAAGAAAAAACACCCGCAAAGAGCGCCTTTCAATAATACAACAACACATTGAAGTAAGGCGCATAATTGGCAAAGACATTAGTAAAGAAGAGTTAGACTTTTTCTATTTAACGTATCAACTAACTTATCTAAAGCGCGGACACACACCACATTTATCGTTTGAATTTTTTCGATCGGCAATAGAAAAATTACCTGAACATATTTTACTGATTATCGCTAATTGTAATGGTGAAGACGTTGCCTGTGCTTGGTTCTTTTTTGACGACAACAACTTATATGGTCGCTACTGGGGCTGTACTAAATCGTTTAATAATTTGCACTTTGAATTATGCTATTACCAAGGTATAGAGTTTTGTATTGAGCAAAAATTAAGCTTGTTCCACCCGGGTACGCAAGGCGAGCATAAAATACAACGTGGTTTTGAACCAAAACTAACCACGTCATACCATTGGATTAAACATGCGGGTTTTAGACCAGCAATTAAAGCTTTTTGTTTACAAGAACAACAGCAAATGCGGACTTATCAAGCACAGTGCCAACAGCTATTACCGTTTAATTCGAACGATGAAAATCGTTAATTACACCCTAGATAAAACGAGTGAAATTTTGAACATTCAATTCAACAGTAATTTAAGTCATAATTTGAGTAATAAATCATGAACAAACCTTTCTCCCAAGCCTGTGAAAATAATAAATCACCTATATTCGCTTTGTTAACCAAAGCCTTTAGTAAAAGTAAAAGCGTTTTAGAAGTTGGCTCAGGTACCGGACAACATGCGGTATATTTTGCACCAAACATGACGTGGTTAAGTTGGCAAACCAGTGATATACGTTTAAATCATGAAGCTATCAAGCAATGGTTACAGGAGTATCCTGCAGGGAACTTGCTATATCCGATCGAGCTTGATCTTAACCACCCATGGCCAATTGAAAAAGTTGACGCCATTTACACCGCCAATACCTTACACATTGTTAGCTGGCCTTTAGTTCAAGCATTCTTTAGTGGGGTATCTCAACATTTAAATCAACAAGGAAAGCTCTGTATTTATGGGCCCTTTAATTATCAAGGCAAGTACAGCAGTGATAGTAATGCCGATTTTGATATCTGGCTTAAAGAGCGTGATAGCCAAAGTGCTATTCGCGATTTTGAAGCTATAAAAGCATTAGCTGAACAAGCGGGTTTGTTTCTGGAACACGATCACGTCATGCCTGCTAATAATCGTTTACTGGAATTTACAAAGATAAGCTAAGTGATAAATATATTGAAACTTCACTGTAGAAATGAAAATGCGCTAATAATAACTAGCGCATTTTTTTGCTTTATAGATAAGTCTGGTTAAAACGCATTAGAGATGAGTTTAAATTGAAGTATGAATCCCTTGAATTAAAACATGCCCTTGGGAATTAAAGCGTGAACTTCAATGACTAATCAGGGATTTTTACTGTAATTTCAATTGTTTTAGCATCACCCGCCAACCACTTCTGTAAATATAAGCTGCCTACAGCTTCAGCTTTACCAGGTTCTGGCACTTCCTTAAATCGGATACTATTTTTATTCTCTTTTTCAAAAGCGAGCTTCACGGTAACTTCTGGCATTCTATTATCCTATAATTTAAATTTGGCTATGAATGATTATTAAGCTAAATCTAAACGCGTAATTAACCATGAAGCAATATCACGAATTTCAGTTGGATGAACACTATGAGCCATAGGATAAGTTTTCCAAGTAACCGGATAGCCGTGCTCATTAAGTAATTTATTCGCCATTTTACCTGCGCTTAGTGGCACTACATCATCATTTTCACCATGAAGTTGTAAAATATCAGTCTCACGGTTAGCTTCACTAAGTTGCTCAGGCAAGGCGTCAGCATTAGGTAAGTAACATGACAACGCCATAACGCCAGCAAGCTTTTCAGGGTAACGTAAACCTGTAAACATACTTACCACACCACCTTGACTAAAGCCGGCTAAAACAATATTACTTGCTGGAATACCTGCAGAAATTTGCTCAGAAATTAATGCTCTTACTTTAACTTCAGATTCAAGTACACCTTGCATATCAGCACGGTTATGCAAATCCATACTTTTAATGTCGTACCATGAACGCATAACATAACCTTGGTTAATCGTTACGGGTTGCTCTGGCGCATGTGGGAAAACAAAACGTACCGGATGGTTTTTAGGTAAGCCTAACTCTGGCACAATAGGTGAAAATCCTGCACCTGAGTCGCCTAAGCCATGTAACCAAATAACACAAGCGGTAGCAGGTAAAGTAGGTTCGATGGTAATTCGTTCTAATGGGGCAGCAGACATACTTCTCTCTTTATAATTGTTACTGTAAAAATGTCGATATCATAACGTGTCTTCGGTGCAATTAAAATATCCACTGACTAGGTAAAACAACAAAGTTAACCTGCGCTATTTTCAACCCTGTATTTAAATCAATGGCTTTGATTGATACTATCAGTTAACAGCAATAAAGTAGTTTGTATAAAGTAGTTTGTATAAAGTTGATTAAAAATGGATTTAAACGGGCTTAACCCTGTTAGAAGGACTGAACTAAACTAATGACATTAGCCAAAAAAAGCTTACTCGCCTTTACCTTTATTATTAGCGTAATTTTTCTCTTTATTGTGCTCGCTTACTTATCACGCGTAGCCATCATAAAAAGCTTAAGCGAAGAAAAACTTAAGCCTTACAACACCAGTATCGACTGTATAGATTTTACAATAAGCATAGATTTATCGGTAAAAATAAACCGTTTATGCCTGCAAACGCCACAAGCAGATCTTAAGTTCGAAGATATCAGCCTAACACTTGACTTAGCCGCTCAACAAAAAATTAAGCATATCAACATCTCTTCCATATCAATTCAGGGTACAACGACCCTTTTTAATACGTTAAAAGAGCCCTCACTGGACAATCAAGACCTTACAGCTAAGCAGCAACTGAAAGCTTATTTAACGCAACTTTCTGAGATTAATTTACCTTTTAGCATTAATGTTAAAGAATTTAGCTATTTACCTTTTGCACCTGAAAGCGTCACAGGCATCCAGAGTCAAACTAAGAGTCAACACTCATCAATACAAAAATACTATATCGGAAAATTTTCAGCGATAAATAATACGCTAAAGTTTTCAATCGCAGATCATCAACAAAATACCGTAATAAAAGCTAATATTTCTATTAACCAATCAATAGCAGCTAAACTTGCAAGAAATCAACTTCAGGTTGGCTTTGTAAGTCAGTTAGCCCCCTTAAAACAATTTTTATTAGCACATGAACTTCCCTTACCACCTGCAACATTAAAGACAATAGAATCGATAGCCGTTAATGGCGATTTTGAAAGTGAACTACATTATCAAGCAGAGCAATTATCTTTATCGAGTCAATTAAAAGCATTATCGATATCATCAATTGAGGGTGTTAAAAACAGTGGCCCATTTGCACTAACTGGCGCACTTAACCTATATAGCAAAATAAATTTAGCGTCAGATAATACATCGACTGAACCATCGATTAATCCAGCAACAATACTTGATATTGAATTTCAAAAAGAAAACAGTTTACAGGCACAATTTAGTCATCAACATTTACTTAATTACCTTAGCAAAACATCACTTTCTCCAGAACTTATTACGCTTTTAAACGACAACGTTATTGAGCAAGTCATAGTGAATCCATATGGTAATTTATCCTATGATTTAAATGAAAAAAGGCTTTTATTAACCGCCGTAACGTTCAACTTAGCGATTAAAAATAATGAAACCAAGGTTAATCAGCTTGCCTTAAGTAATATTAATATAAACTTAAATCATTATTTACAAAGCGAGAACAGCCTCCTTCCTCAGAGCTTATCCACCCAAGTAGAAGCCAATAAATCACAACAAAATCAATTGAGCAGTACAGGCAATGATAATAACCAACAAAAAACATTAGATGAAATATTGCCAACGGCTGAATTAGATTTTAAGTTTGAAATGCCCTTACTTATTTCAGCACTGAAAGGCTTTACTCATTCGCCAGTAATACTAAATCTACAAGGTGCTATGCGCCAAGAACAAACAAAAATCATCGTAAGCTTTGACGACAGTTCCACACTGACTAGCAACAAAATATCAATACCTGCAAACCAAATAGCAACAAATAATAAACAACTGACAATCAAACAAGTTGCTATGCAAATACAGGGTAACATCACAACAAACATGCCTGGGCAAGTAAAAAATAGCGTTCAGAGCAATGACCAATTAGAAGTAAAACAGAGCATTGATGTTAATCTACATTTGAATAGTCAGGTTAATAAATTACGCTATGCAAATGTGGTTGAAATCAACTCATTGTCTATTAATAGCAATATTATCGGTAATATCGATGATATTAAAATACATGCTGCTGTTATTGCCGACAACGTACCTCTGGGGAACCTAGTGGTATCCGGTGCAGTCAACAAACCTAAACTGGAATTAACAGCAAAACAATTGCCACTTACCGACCTACTCGCGCTCAATATTAAATTACCCACAGATGTAAAATTAGTTGAAGGTACATTAAGTTACCGTGTGAAAGGTCAAATAACGGATTTAAATAATGTTCAAAACTCAACTTTAGATTTATCTGTTGATGTGGCGTCACTCAGTGGTGAAATAGCCAATATTTGGGTACAAGAGTTAAATTGGCAGCAAAATTTTCAACTTTTAAATGGTGTGTTAACTTCACTGAGCGAACAAAACTCTCCCGCTCAAGAGAATCTTACGGTTGCATTAATAGATACGCCGACACCAATCTCAAAGCTTTCAATTAATACCAGTTGGCATTATGAAAGAGAATTTAAAATTTCAGCCACCAAACTCAGTGGTGATATTTTAGGCGGTAGTTTCGCTATTCCCAAAATTCAATGGCCTCTCGATTATAAACATTCAGTTGACGTTCAGCTTACTCATATAGACTTAGCACAAGTATTGGCGTTAGACGAAAAGCAAGGTATTGTAGTTACAGGCAATATTTCAGGGCATTTACCTATTTTTTATGATGGCGAAAAGTACACTATGGAAAATGGAGAACTACATAATGTCAGTAATGGCCTAATACAAATAATGAATAATCCGGCGGTGTCAAAACTTAAGGCCAGTAATACCCAATTGCAGTTAGCTTTTGATGCGTTACAGAATTTACACTACAACCAACTATCTTCTGATGTTTCGATGGCAGACGATGGCTATATGTTATTGGAAACCGTTATTAAAGGTCGCAACCCTGACATCGATAATGATGTAAACCTCAACTTAAATTTAAGTTATGACTTACTAGGCTTGCTGGAATCAATGTCAATTACCAAGCAATTTGAAGAGAAAATCATCAAAGGTTTACAAATAAATAAGGAGTAAATATGAATAAAATACTAACCACATTTTTAGCTATGGTTATAATCAGTGGCTGTACTCACCGGGTAGAAGTTAGCGCCAAAGAACCCATCACGATTAATTTAAATTTAAAAATTGATCATGAGATTAAAGTGAAAGTTGATAGACAGCTTGATGACATTTTTAGTGACAATAGCGACGTATTTTAAGGAGTAATTAATGAGCAAACTTATAAGTAACATAACCATGAACATAGCCAAAAAGTTTATTTTTACACTATTTGCCACCACAATGGCTTTTTCTGCTTGGGCTGTTTCACTTGACGATGCTAAACAACAAGGCCTCATTGGCGAAATGAAAAATGGATACTTAGGTGTAGTGGTCAACAGTACTGAAACACAAAGCTTAGTTAATCATATTAACGAAAAACGTAAAAATATTTATCTAAATTTAGCACGTAAAAATGAAATCACTATGGAGCAAGTAATGGCATTAGCAGGAGAGAAAGCCATTATTAAAACTCAATCAGGTCATTTTATTCAAAATTCGGCAGGACAATGGGTTAAGAAGTAATAGACTTTTTAACCTTATCAGGGGGTGGATCAGCCCCCTTTTTATTTAACTCTACCCGATTCAATATGCTTTTAATCAAAATGTACGCCAATTAATATCTATCACTGCATTTATTAACTCAATTACTTTAATCGACTGAGTAAGCTTGGCATTGATGTTAATCAGAATTCATATGATCAGTCAAAAATTCAAGAACCCTTTTGTGACGCATTTTAACTGCTGAGAGTTTCATCTCACAAATATCAGCAATTTCCTGAAAATCTAAACCCGTACGGTAACGTAACAACATAATATTACGATCATCAAAAGATAGACTCTCTAACATTGTTGAAATTAACGTGGTTATGTCGTTTTCTTCAGGTTGTTTAGCTTCCAGGCTATCGAGGTAATCATCATCGTATTGCATTATATCCCAACGACGTTCTCTCATTTTATTTATGCACTCATGATGTGCAATTTTAAATAGCCAAGATTGAAATGACACTAACCACTTAAACCCTTTCAAATTTGTCAGAGCCTTAATGATAGTTTCTTGTACTGCTTCTTCAGCATCAGACTGATTACCAAGCACCTTAATACAATAACCTTTTAATTTAGGCAAGTATGGTGTGACCAGCTGTTGAAAAAACTGCGTGTCATAAGGTAACCCCTCTTGCACTAAAGCAACGAGTTGGCGTTCGTTAAACGAATTCAAATCAACAGTTACCTATTGCTTAGTAACTTTGTTCGCTAATAAAAAAGTATTAGGTACGGTAATGATCGTTTCGTTTTCCCCTATAACCTTAGTAGCAACACTGCCAATAGAAACAAGAGCGCCTTTTACTTCCTGTACTTCAATATTATCGCCTGTTTGATACATATCCCTAAGATAAACGCCCGCAACAATCTCTTGTGCCATAGACTTTGTACCTATACCTAAAGAAATGGCAGCAGCTAAACCAACACTGGCAATTATTACTGAAATAATACTATTTAATAGCCATACATCTACATCAAGTTGTGTGATAGAAAGTGATACCGTTATGATGATAATTATTCCACGACAAACCTCTGCCACAGAACGACCATAGTCAACACCCGTATTTTTTGAGGTGATTTTTACCGCGTTATAAACAATTTGCGCGGCAAAAAAACCACAAAGTAAGACGGCTAATGCAGCGAGTAGCTTAGGTAAAAACAATACAAGTGTATCAATTAAGCCCGACAACATATCAAGGCCGACTATATCTAACGCAGCTAATAAAAATATTAGAAAAATAAAGAAAGAAATAAGACTGGCTACAACTTGGCTACCTTGAACTTTTAAATCCATTTTTTTTAGCAAAGCTTCTAAACCGAGTTTGTCTAAAAAGGTATTAAAACCAATTTTGATTAATGACTTATTCAGCAAGCCTTTAATTATGTTTGCAATAACCCAACCAACCAGCAAAAATAAAAGAGCTACAATTAAGTCCGGCATAAAGGTAACAATTTTATGCCATATGGCGATAAGCCCATTATAAGTTTTATCGGTAATGTTTTCAGTGTCCATTACTTTTCCCTCTAGTATCAGCCTTATTATTTAATGTTGGCTTTAATACATTGATAAATAAACCAGCAAATACCACCCAAATAGAGGCCATACCCAGCGAAATTAAATCTTTACTGCCCTGTTGTACATTGGCTGAAGTCTCAGCACGTTTAAATAATTCTTCATCTGACGTAACAAAAGAAATATCATCTTCACATTGAAGCGCTTCTGTCAGATTTTGTTCTATGTTGTTCATCTTTTTCCCCTAGCTATAACTTTGCTGCCATTAATAACAACGATTTTTAAAGTAAAAAGTCACAATAATTTTATTTTTTTTAGTGACAAAAATAAGCACAGCATG
>NZ_JACGWF010000127.1:0-8470 GCF_014077595.1 Colwellia sp. 6M3
TGATATACCACCATAGTTTCTTCGGTTTCACTGTGTGTTGCTAGATGAAGCACTTGGTAAAAGTTACCTTTAAAATGTTGATAACGTCCGATTTTTAGCATGAATATCTCAATATGTTTAGTTGGCTTGGTCGTTGGTAAGTTTTTTTGACCATTGTTGAGAAACCTCATTGTCGCTAGCTTTGGCTTCTAGCCATTTGCTACCTTGTGAGGTAAGTTCTTTTTTCCAAAATGGTGCTTTGGTTTTTAGAAAGTCGATAAGAAATTCGCAAGCAGCAAATGCCGCCTTACGATGTTGGCTAGTTACACCAATAAAAACAATTTGTTCACCAAGCTTTAAATCGCCAACGCGATGAATAATGGTTATTTTATTAAGCGGCCAATGCTCGCGAGCTTCAGTTTCTAGGTTCTGTAACACTTTTTCTGTCATGCCTGGGTAGTGCTCTAAAGATAAGCCTTGAACACCAAGCCCTTCGTTAAAGTCTCTTACTTTTCCGACAAAAGTGACTATGGCACCGTCTTGGTTGTCAGTGGCGAGTTTTTGATACTCATCAGCAACCACAAAATCATTTTGTTGTACGTAAATCATATTAGCCGCCAGTCACCGGAGGGAAAAAAGCAACTTCATCACCTTTATTAATTTTGTGTGACCAGTCAGTGATCTGCTGATTAACAGCAACAAGTAAACTATCTGCAGCCATAACTTTAGCCCATAAATCATTCGTTTTAGCGAGTTGCTGACGAATATCTTCTGTGGTCATGTTTTCGCTTGCGGGTACTTGCATGCTATCGGTTGACAATTGTTCGCGAAGGCGAGCAAAAAATAATACCTTTATCATCATCGCTCCTTTATTTAGTCACTTCATTGTGAAAATAGCTGCCAGACTTTCCACCTTGTTTTTCACATAAATGGATGTTGGTAATTATCATATCTTTTTGTACGGCTTTACACATGTCGTAAATGGTCAGGGCTGCAGTTGAAGCTGCCGTTAATGCTTCCATTTCTACGCCAGTTTTACCTGATAATTTACATAGCGCGGTAATTTTAACGCGATTATGTTGAGGCTCGGCAACTATATCAACTTCAATTTTAGTTAACATCAAAGGGTGGCAAAGTGGGATAAGTTCACTGGTTTTTTTTGCCGCCATAATACCGGCAATTCTTGCCGTAGCAAAAACATCACCTTTGTGGTGTTTACCTTCAACAATCATTGCTAGCGTTTGTGCTGACATTTCAATGTAGGCTTGAGCTATAGCAGTACGCTCAGTAACTTTTTTTTCAGTAACGTCAACCATATGGGCATCGCCGTCAGCATTAATATGAGTAAATTCGTTGCTCTTCAAAAAATAATCTCTTTTATTGTTAGCTATATAATAGCTTTTCTAAAAATACATCCTTTATATTATACCAATTTGACTAATTAAGTGACCTACTTTTTTATGAGGAAAAATGAATAAATACAAGGTGTAAAATCTATAAATAGTTATTCTACTTATAAATTTTACAATACCGGCGTTTATTATTTTACCCTTTAAAAATGAGCAGATACTTAATCCATTTCGTTTTGCCTTATCTCAGCGCTCTACCTACCACCGCTAACGATACTCGGATTGGTCAACCTATTGCTTGTGTTGATAAATTTATTTTTGTAGGTTTGGACTATCCAGAAAATGTTGCAGAGTCAGGTATGGAAGTACCTTATGAGCCTGTTTTACTGAAAAACATTACCAAATGCATATTATTCAAAGTTCAGGCTATAAATAAAAATCCTTTGTGCCTAGTTGTTCAAAGGGTTTTTTATTGGTAGTGCGCTTAAAATAACTATACATTCTATTGTAATATAAATGTAACCAGTTCTTTAAGTGTGTATATCTATTTCCCATGCTTTTTACTCCTGAACAATAAACATCATCAGCATTATTTATAAGGGTACACCATGTTAAAGATCGTCGACTTTGAGCACAACAAGTTAAGTATTCATGACTGGGAGATTATTGATAATCAAAGTTGGTGTATTTTAGGAAGAAATGGCTCAGGTAAACAATATTTAGATCAAGTTCTAACAAGAGAGCTAGTTGCAGAGTCAGCACAGACGTGTATTTTACCTGACACAGATAAAGTCGCTTTGATTTCTTTTGAAAGTCAGCAAGCTGTTTATGAACATGAATTAAAAATGGATGCGACTGATTTTATAGACTCAAACGACATTGGTACCATAGCGAGAGACTTTTTACCTAAAGATAAATGGTCTGATCCGTTGATTGTTGAGTTTGGTTTAACGCACCGACTTGATAGTGGTTATCGACAGTTAAGTACAGGCGAAGGTCGAAAACTACTTATTTTGAAAGCAATCTTTGAAGGTGTTGAGTTTTTAGTATGTGATAACCCTTTCGATAGCCTTGATAAAGACTCTTGCTTAACATTATCTAAATCATTAGAACAACTTAGTGCTAAAGGTATTACTGTTTTATTGATGTTAAGCAATAGACAAGATATTCCTAAGTGGTGTCAACAAGTTGCTTCAATTGAAGATGGTCAATTTCATACAATAGGGCAGTTAAATGATGTTGAAACTAAAAAGCAGCTAGATAAACTTTTTTCATCGCCTCAAGATAATAAAGAATGGCCTATTTCACCTTACAAAATGGTTGAATATAAGCATCAATATTTAGTAAAACTTAATAACGGCAAAGTGCAATATAGTGGCTACGTTATATTCGATAACATGAATGTTAGTATTAAACCCTTGCAACACACTTTAATTACGGGTGCTAATGGTAGTGGTAAATCGACGTTAATGCAGTTAATCACCGGTGACTGTACGCAGTGTTATAGTAACGATATTGAAGTGTTGGGCTTTAAAAGAGGTTCAGGAGAAAGTATTTGGCAAATAAAAGAACAAATGGGTATTGTTAGCTCAGAAATGCATCGGCAATATAGAGTAAATGGAAGCTTACTTACTGTAGTGTTATCAGGTTTTCATGATTCTATCGGGTTATATAAACAACCAGAAAAACATCAAATAGAACTAGCACGCCAATGGCTAAACCAAGTTGGATTATTGGATGTTCAAGACATTCCATTCCAACAATTAAGCTATGGCGAACAGCGATTGGGCTTAATTGCTAGAGCATTAGTTAAGTCACCCTATTTATTAATATTAGATGAGCCAACACAAGGTTTAGATGAAATAAATCGCCATAGAGTGCTTGATTTTTTAATGGAATTGTCGGCACAACAGCACAGTACTATTTTATTAGTTAGCCACCGAGAAGATGAATACTTACCCATGTTTAAACAACATATTAAACTTTAATTACATGAGTTAACTGTCTAAACCTGGACCCTGGTAGTGCGCGACCCGACAGGGCCGTATAACTACTTCAATTCATGGTGGCATCCTTATCTTCAGTACGGAAAACTACACACGATGCAATCTGTTACCAAGAGCGTTGTTTCAACGGTTATAGGTATTGCTGTCGGACGAGGTGATTTCCCTGATCTTGATACACCAGTTCTTAAGTACTTTGAGTCGGGCTCAGTGGATAACGTTGATGACAAAAAGCGTCAAATGACCATACGGCACCTACTCATTATGACGACAGGCTTAGAATGGAATGAAGATTATCCATACAGCGACCCCAGAAACACAGCCGCAAACATGCAGGGGGTTCCAGACTGGGTTAAATTCACTATGGATAGGCCTATGTCGAAAGAACCTGGGAAGTCTTTTCAGTACAACAGTGGTGCTACCCTGATTTTGGGTCACCTATTTAGTAAAGCAACGGGTATGGATATCGAGGAATATGCTGTTAGATATTTGTTCAACCCGCTTGGAATCGACAACTTTTATTGGAAGCGCACACCGTTTGGTCTCGCCGAGACCCAAGAGGGCCTCTATGTTTCGAGTCGTGACATTGCTAAGATTGCCTACCTGTATTTGAAGCAAGGGATGTGGGAAGACAAAAGCATTGTTCCTAGAACGTGGATCAATGTGTCGATAACACCATTTGTCTCTATAACAGATAATCGTAGTGTCGAGTATGGCTACAGTTGGTGGCTCTTGAACTACGAATATAAGGGACAAGTAAGTAGGGCGTTCGCAGGCATTGGCTTTGGTGGTCAGTATCCTATAGTTATCCCTGAGCTGGATTTGGTTATCGTGTTTACCGGCTGGAATATCCTTGCTGAAGGACCTAGTATGAGTTCACAGGAAGCGATCAAACGTATCTTAGAAGCTGTCATCGAGCCATGAACCCAAAATGAGTGGCAAAAAGCCTAACAATACGGAGTCATTACATGAACTTAGTTCATATTACCCTAGTCCGGCTATTGAGTCTTGTGCTCCATAACTTCTCTACAAATTTGACTCAGATGTCACAACGTTTTATGGTCAAATAAAAATATAAGGCTTACCTTCAATGTCGAGTGAAATTACACCGCTGCTAAGAAAGCGAAAAAAGATAGTCAGCTCAAATGCTTTCTACCAACAAATGGTTATATTGTTGAGCTGTGTATTTATCATTTCACCAACCAGCGCCAATGTTAAAAAAGAAAATAGCATTAATCATAAGCTTGATGTGATAGTCGACCTTCCATTTGAAACTGCCTTTGAGCGCAAAGATATTAACCTCCTCAATTGGCAGCATTGGCCTCATAGCCGTTATGCGAGTCATCATCCGCGAGAATTTGTCACGATGGCGACCATTCACTCTGACCCTGAAGCCCCAGCGCTTAAAGAAATTAAACAAGACCCTTTTAACCTCATGACGCTGAAGGTTAGTGTTGGTAGGGAAAAAGAGTTTGGGTTACTAGAGCTTCTAAAGTCAATACAAATGAAAGGCTTTGCTGTAATGCATGATGGCAAGTTAGTTTTTGAAACTTACGACCAAAGAATGCAAAAGCACGATATTCAAGTTTTACAATCTTCCTCAAAAACGTTCACTGGTATGTTGATACACAAACTGGTAGAAGATGGCCTATTAGATTTAGAAGCTAATGTGAACGAATATTTACCTAATTTAGGTGCCGGTGTTTTCAAAGGTTCTACCTTGCAAAATCTGCTTGATATGGAGATAGGGTATCCTGATTTTGGCAGTTGGCACAAAGCCGGAGATTATGGTTATATGAGTGAAATTCATATGGGGTTAAAGCCGAAAGTGTTAGGTGTTGAACACCGCTCTATTTTGTCATTTATTCAACAGTTTCATAAGCCTACTTTCGCTCCTGGCACCCAATTTTTATATAATGATATGAATACACAGGTGTTGGCTTTGGTTGCTGAGCAGGTAACAGGTAAGCGATATGCTCAGTTGATAGCGGAAACCTTCTGGCAGCCCCTGCAAGCTCGCTATGATGGTGCTATTGCAATTGATGATGACGGCAATTCAGGTGCTAGTTGGGGTATGGCATCAACACTAAGAGATGCCGTTAGGTTTGGGCAAATGATGCTAGAGAGAGGTCGTTATCAAGGCAGAAGAATAATCCCAGAAAGTTATTTTCAATCAACACTTAACGAACCTATTACTGCACCACGGCCAACCTATGAGTTGCTTGGACAAGTAGAGGATTACAGAAATCACGTCTGGATGCTACGAGACGACAACTTGATATACACTTCGGGTTCATTCGGCCAGTATATTTTTGCTGATTACAACAACCAAACCGTAATCGTCTTCATGGCAAACTGGTCAAACAATGGTCATTCAGAAAACAATGAAAATTACCTGCGAATTGTTCGTGCTATTGGCGAACGTATCAGTCAAAAAGATATTAACTAATCGTATGCCAAGATTATCCAAGCCGTTAAACTGAATAGTTCCTGTTAGAGAGCATTTACAAACATTTATAGCGACACTTGAATCTTAGTACCTCTAAGCGGAATTTAGTGTACTTAACCTCAATGCCCACTGACTAAACCTTAGCCGCCTCTCAAAATACTGTGCTGAAATATTCGCTTCTATTTAAAGTAAATATTAACGAGATCAAAACGTCGCTTAAGACAATTTTCTTGTCAGTCAATAACGCAAAATTCAACAAAAGCTAACATCAGCTAACAGGCAGTTTTACGCTTTAACCAAAATTAGCCAACAGCCCCATTAGGCGACCCATCTCCGTTGACTAATTTTGTTTTAATCAACATTCTCAGGTCAAAATCAGACGTTTCATCGGCTCTGGCCCCTCAAGTTTTTTAAAGCGAAACACAATTTCACTCGATATAGACCTATACTACAAGCTAGTTAATAAGCAAAAAACTCGAAGATAACACAACTTGTTGCTCAGAGCAGGGTTGTCAATTATTATTAATACTCTTAAAAAAAGGGAGTGCAAAATGACGACATGCCTTTCGAAAAGCGCGTCTAAAACAATGCGTTTGTTGACCGTTGGTGGCTTGGCGGTTTTGATGTTGGCTTGCGCAGTCCCTCAAAACGACGAGGCAGTCCCTGCTAGCCATTCCGATTACGTTTCAGATATTTCATGGCCGCAAGAAGAATGGGAATACTCAACCCTTGCAGTGGAAGGATTCGATCCCGAGCCCATTAATCAGTTTATCGAGGATCTGGTTGCGGAAGAGTACGGCCGCGTTGATTATTTTCTACTCATACGACACGGCCGCATCGTCGCCGAAAAAAAGATCGAGCGGGACTATGCCTTGCTGGCGGCGAACCTTGCCCCAGACGAGCTATTAACGCCAAACTTTAAAAATCCAATCTACAATTACGACGATGCTAATCTGCATCCTTATTATCAGGGTACCGATCTGCATACTGTCCAGTCAGTTACGAAGAGCATTAATTCCGCTGCATTCGGTATCGCGATCGATGAGGGATTTATCGAAGGAACCGATGTCTTGGCATTGTCCTTCTTTGAAGACTACGTATTCGATAGATCTGACCCGCGCAAAGAGCGAATTACGATTCATGATCTTCTGACCATGCGAACCGGTATCGCGTGGAATGACATCAATGGTTTCGGATCTGAAACCGACAGTACTTACGCGCTTGAAAACTCCGAGACATGGATCCAGTTCATTCTTGACCAACCTATGTATGAAGAGCCTGGCAAAGTATTCAAATACAATGACGGCGTGAGCGTTCTCCTTGGCAAAATTCTGCACGAAGCGACCGGTCAACGCGTCGATGCTTGGGCGAAGGAAAAGCTATTTGGCCCAATTGGTATTGATGAGTTTCATTGGAAAATTACGCCCGATGGCGAAGCCGATACTGAAGGTGGGCTCTACCTTACAGGGCATGACATGGCGCGGATTGGTTACCTTTACTTGCGAAATGGGCTTTGGGACGGCAAGCAAGTAATATCCGAAGACTGGGTGCGCCGTTCTGTAACACCTTATATTGCTGACCCCTCAAGCGAGGTAAGCGAGGACTTCACTGAATACGGCTATCAATGGTCGATACCTAAGCCGAAGAACGGAGGTGCATTTGTTTTCGGAGGATATGGACTTGGGGGACAGCGGATCATGGTATTCCCTGAGTACGATGTCGTCGCTGTGTTTCAGGGTTGGGACCCTGTCTCCGAGTATTGGAAAGCCAGCAACGCCTTCCAAACGACCATATTGCCATTGTCTCTCAAAAAACCGGAATAAGGTTAATGTTCAAATTTGTGCACATACGGAAGTAGTTACCATTTGTTCTTTAGGTCAACTGATAGCCAAAAGCGGACATTAAGCCTTTGCAAATTCAGGAGCAAATTTAGGGCAATATTAGCCAAGATTTTCTGCTCACTTGTGGGGCGGGTTTAAGCTCTTATAGCCGTTGATTGCTACTCTATTAGAAGGCAGTTCATGCATCAGGACGGAGATTAGGTATCTAGCGTCAAACAGCACTTCGGATTAGCTTATGTATCGATAACGCCAACAGCAGTGGCTCGACTTTTGCGTCCGCTGGCTGCACTTGTTAGTATTTTTCATATGACTCTAGAGGTTCAACAAAGCAATAGTATTGCTCAAGAAAATCTTCCGTTTCGTATCGAATAATTGATGGTTCAACTCTTCGATATGACCCATAACTCAAGTCAAAATACAAATTTAGACAAAAACTATTCTCCTTTTCGGAAAGCGCAATATCTAACGAGCCACCCTCAGGATCAAGCGTGCCTAGCATACCTACCGCAGGACTGTCATTTAACCACGGGCGTAGCATAGGAATATTTTCACCAGCTCGATAGAAATTTACGCTAACAGTCTCATCTTGATTCAATGATATTTCCATGCGGTTCCCAGACTCACTCCTCCAAAAACCACAGTAATTTTCAATGTATGAATTCAATGGACTTCTCCCGTGTTCTTGGAGTGCTAACGCCCTAATAATGGGCAAAAAATTGTTGGCTAAAATGTTGAGGAACGTATATGGACTCCTCTTGCATAGCAAGCCGTTTATAATAAATATCAAATGTATGTAGCAAGTTCACGTATATTCGGTTTCTGATGGGGAGCTACCCCGAACCTTAATGG
>NZ_JACGWF010000228.1:0-372 GCF_014077595.1 Colwellia sp. 6M3
AGTCGTTTGATATTTTGTGTGCCGCTGGTGTACTGCCTTCATAATTAGTGCAATTAAGTAAGACACTAAAGGCTTGGCCATTTAAGCTGTCAACCTTGGTTTGTATTTGTTTACAAGCCGACTTTGTTGCAATGTCGTTAAATGTGCCGACCAATATAATACTTAACAAGTTAACTTCAAGTGTTACAGAATAGTTTCCGTGTTCGACCATAGTTAGCATTACCTTTATAGCTGAAAACTTAATAAGTCGTTTGATATTTTGTGTGCCGCTGGTGTACTGCCTTCATAATTAGTGCAATTAAGTAAGACACTAAAGGCTTGGCCATTTAAGCTGTCAACCTTGGTTTGTATTTGTTTACAAGCCGACTTTGT
>NZ_JACGWF010000026.1:0-45841 GCF_014077595.1 Colwellia sp. 6M3
CACTTTTCGATACATATTAATAAACAAAACAGCGCGTTTTAGCTCCTTAATGTCTCTATTAGTCCATCCGTAAATAAAAAATAGTTAGTATTTAAATAAAATTAATTTATTTGATTATTTATGCCTGAAAACCTCTGTAACCGGTAGCGAAATATTTCATGTTGCATTACAATATCTTCCGGATTTAGTAATTAAACATTACGACTTACAGCTTTACATTTTAATAACCCATCTTCAATTGACTGATATAAAAGGTTTACGCAATGACTTCTCATCTTGAGGAACAATACCAAACTAGTTGGCAAGAGCGCCAAACATTCGCTGAAAACATGCAGCCGATCACAGGACAATTATTTAGAAATAAAGGAATTGAAATTTCTATTTATGGTCGTCCACTAGTTAATGCTTCTGCTATCGACATTATTAAAGCTCACAGATCTGTGGCATTACACGAAGAAAACAAGTTGCGTTTACGCGAAAGTTTCCCATTTTTACAAGCGTTAGCCAAAATGGAATTAGCGCCTGCACGAATTGATGTAGGTAAATTAGCCTATCGTTACTTATTCAAGGGTGAAGCTAATGGCTTATCAATTGAACAGTTTTTAGAAAAAGAGCTGGCAACTATTGTTGCAAAGGGTAATGACGTACAAGAAACTAAAGACGTTGTACTGTATGGTTTTGGTCGTATTGGTCGTTTGCTTGCACGTTTACTTATTGAACGCGCTGGACCCAATGCTAAGTTAAATTTACGTGCGATTGTTATTCGTCCAGGTAAAGAAGATGATCTAGAAAAGCGTGCGAGTTTACTTCGTCGTGATTCTGTTCATGGTGCTTTTAATGGCAGCATTACTATTGATAAAGAAAATAACGTTATTAAAGCTAACGGCGCATTCATAAAAATTATTTATGCTAAATCTCCATCTGAAATTGATTACACAGCATACGGCATCAATGATGCTTTAGTTGTTGATAATACAGGTATCTGGAGTGATGAAGAAGGCTTAGGTCAACATCTTCAATCAAAAGGTGTTGCTAAGGTGTTATTAACAGCACCAGCGAAAGGCGATATCAAAAATATCGTATTCGGTGTTAACGACGATATGATTTTAGCGGACGATAAAATTATCTCTGCAGCAAGTTGTACTACTAACGCGATAACACCTGTGCTTAAAGCATTAAATGATGAGTTTGGTATTCGCAACGGTCATGTTGAAACTGTTCATTCATATACAAACGATCAAAACTTAATTGATAACTACCATCCAGCTCCTCGTCGTGGTCGCAGTGCTCCATTAAATATGGTTATCAGTACTACTGGCGCAGCTAAAGCGGTAGCAAAAGCATTACCAGAGTTAAAAGGTTTATTAACAGGAAATGCTATTCGAGTTCCTACGCCAAATGTTTCAATGGCTATTATGAATCTTAACTTGAAAAAAGAGACTGACAAAGCAGCATTAAATGATTACTTACGTAAAATTTCTTTGAACTCTAAATTACAAAACCAAGTTGACTACACTGCTTCTACAGAAATAGTTTCAACTGATTTAGTGGGTTCTCGTTACGCCGGTGTTGTTGACTCTCAAGCGACTATTGTTGATGGTGACCGTGCCGTACTTTACGTTTGGTACGATAATGAATTTGGTTACAGCTGTCAGGTTGTGCGCGTAATGCTAGCAATGGCTGATATTAACGTACCAACATTACCGGTTAACTAAGCGAACATTTCAAGTTTTTTTAAATGTTCAAATAAAGCTTATGTAATCAGGGGTGTTGTTATTTAACCTGATTTATTAACAAGAAGCGTTTACCTGATAGGTAAGCGCTTTTTTTTATGGCTAAATACTGATCAACGCTAAAGTCTTAGCGCATGTTGTCGATATATGATTATAGGTTATTAAAGTGATTAATTATAAGGTGGGGTAAAATGTCAGTAGAATTAAATACAAATAGTACAGTTCCTATGAGCACTGAAACTATACTCGCAGTTAAAAGTGCTAACCTAAGTAAGTCACAAACCGAGTTAGAAGGTCAGATGGCATTAGCACTTATTGAATCTGCATCTGTTGGTAACGAAAGCTTAGCTGTTGTCGGTAATATTGGTCAAAATATCAATATTAAAGCCTAGGCCATTTAAAGTTTCTTAAGAAAGGCATTTATTAACAGCTTAAGTTTGCGCAGTTTAGCTAATGCAACTCACTAACACATCACATTTAAATCTTTACAACTTACACAGTATTCTTATCAATTTGAGTAAATTAACGCTTAAATACATCTAGCAGGTTTAGGTAATCCCGCATACTTGGTTGCTTGTTTGGCTGGCCCTTCTTTAAATAAACGATATAAATATCGGCTACTGGCTTTTTCTTCGCCAAACTCAGCTTTCATAGCTTTAGTTAAAGCGCGGATCGCAGGAGAAGTGTTGTAAGTTAAGTAAAAGTCTCTAACAAAGCGAATAACTTCCCAATGAGCTTCTAACAGTTCAATGTCATCAGATTCAGCTAACAGAGCTGCAATGTCTTCATTCCATTGGGTAAAATCGAGCAAATAGCCTTGCTTGTCGGTGGCTATATTTTGGTTATTATAAATTATTGTCATGACCAGGTAATCGAGTTGTCGTGTTTAAAAAGTAAGGTAACTACTTCAGTTAATGTCGTCAAAATAAAATCGCTATGACTACTGCTTTGAGCACGAGCACTTGCGTGTTCGCTTACAACATAGGCAGTTAATTCAGGGTCATCTTTCAGCGCTTTGAGTAATAAAGCATGGCTTAAGTTATAACAGCCGTCATCCATTAATAATATATTGTCTTGTGGTAACAACATGCTAAGGCATTGTGCTAGTGCATTACTGCTATAGCCTGAACTTCTAATAATATGTAGCGTTGCCATGTTAAAACCTGTAAATCACGTTGTGTTGATGTAAGCGTTGACTAAAATCTTTATTGGACAATACCTGTATATTACTCATATGAAAATTTTCAGATAAATTTCTTTCTTGTAATGATGATTTACAAACATATATATTTTCAATGTCATAAAACTCTAATGCTGAAAACGTTTTCAAATAATCTTTAATTTCTATGGCTGAAGCGTTTTGATCCCCGATCACCTGAAATACACCATCACCTAAAAAGAATAACGATGTAGCTTGCTCATAAGAGCCAAAAATTAATGCCGCATCTAACGCTTCTTTTCCTACAGCTGTTGAAAAGGGCGCTTGTGTATTGATGATAGCGATTGTTTTATCACGAGTATTATTTTCAATCATTATAATTGCACCACGCGTTCAGCTTTACTGGTTAACTCAACTAACTCACCTAAGCCTGACACTATAAAAGCTGGGTCGATATTTGAAAGCGCTTGGTTGCTAATATCATCACTTAAACCACGTTTTTCTGCAGCAGTAATACATAAATATAACGGTACACTATATTCACGGTTTAACGCTTGCCATTGTATTAATGTTTGATATTCATCACTAGGAATAGATAAATTTTTTGCTGCATTTAATACACCGTCTTGATAAAAGAAGACACCTAAAATTTCAACATCGTTATTAACAGCGGCACGAACAAGATTAATTGCACTGGTGGTTAAGTTACTGTGAGGTGGAGTAGTAACCACCAAAGCCAATGTATTTTTCATGTTTTGCCTTGTGCAATTGCAATGTTAATAAAAAGTAGATAATAAAAAAGCCTCAATAATGAGGCTTTATATTTTATACGGTAAGTATAAACAATTACTAATCACATTAAATGATTTTTTAACTGCTTATTAGTCATCGCCGCCTAGAACACCTAAAAGGCTTAATAAGTGCACAAAAATATTATAAATATTTAAGTATAAAGAAACAGTTGCACGAATATAGTTTGTTTCACCACCATGAATAATGCGGCTTGTATCAAACAAAATTAAACCTGACATAATCATAATAATTGCAGCACTAATCGCTAGCGAAAGAGCAGGAATTTGGAAAAAGATGTTTGCTACCATTGCAATTACGGCAACGATTAAACCAACCATTAAAAAACCACCCATAAATGAGAAGTCTTTTTTGCTCGTTAACGCGTAACCAGAAAGAGCAAAGAAAATTAATGCGGTTCCACCTAATGCTTGCATAATCATTGATGCGCCGTTTGGCATTGCAGCATAATAATTAAGCATAGGGCCTAAAGATGCACCCATTAAGCCAGTGAAGGCAAAAATCCAAAAAATACCACTCGCTTTATCGGCATTTTTATTTACAACAAATAATAAACCGAATGAAACTAAGGTCATTACTAAGGCAGCCATATGAGACAAGCCCATCGCCATAGAAACACCAGCAGTTACGGCACTAAACGCCAAAGTCATTGAAAGTAACATATAGGTGTTTTTCAAAACCTTGTTAATTTCAATCGCTGAACTTCTACTAGCATTTACACTAATATTTGATTGCATAAAATTTCCTCTAAGTATGCTAAATATATTTTTTAGATGTGGGCAAATGTTAAAAGTTCAAGGGTAAATCAAATATTTAACCTTTAATTCATCGGTAAAGATGATAAATAACTATTAACCACATGACATATTATGGCACGCTATATTTTTAAATACTATCTTTAACCTTGTTGAAACTCATCGATAATTTGTGAGCGTTTGTAACAGTCGCTGCTATGGTCGTTCACCATGCCACAAGCTTGCATATGCGCATAACAAATCGTAGAGCCTACAAATTTAAAACCTCGATTTTTTAAGTCTTTACTCCAAGCATCTGATTCTTTAGTGGTGGCAGGGTAGTCAGCTGGTTTTGCCCAATGACCAACAATAGTTTTATGGTTAACAAAGCTCCACATATAATGACTAAAACTGCCAAACTCTTTTTGTATTTCTATAAAGAGTTTAGCATTATTAATCGCGGCAAGAATTTTACCTCGATGGCGTATAATCTCACTATTTAGTACTAACTCTTCAACTTTAGCATCGCTGAAAAGGGCAACTTTATGCACGTCAAAGTTCTCAAATGCGGTGCGATAACCTTCGCGACGTTTTAAAATTGTGTACCAACTTAATCCTGCCTGCGCAGATTCAAGAGTTAAATTTTCAAATAGCTTTTGATCATCATAAACAGGCACTCCCCATTCTTCATCATGATAAGCAACGTAATCGTCTTTAGTTGTATCTAACCACGAACAGCGACATAGGTTTTTTTCACTCACTAGCATTCCTCAATATGAAAATCGGTCTTATTTGCTCAAATATATGGCAAATTGTTGATTTTTTTAGCAAACAAACTTTTTTATAGAATAAATCCTTTACAAGAGAATTTCGAGCCTTTATTATTCGCTCCGTTCTCAAGCAGCAATGCTTTTGAACTTCAGGTGAGATGGCTGAGTGGTCGAAAGCACCGGTCTTGAAAACCGGCAAGGGTTTGTAGCCCTTCTAGAGTTCAAATCTCTATCTCACCGCCACATTCTAAGGGCTGCACAAAGTGCAGCCCTTTTTCCTTTTTGGCACTTCCGAATACTTTCCGAATATAATTTACATTAAACACTAAAGTTTTATGAATTCATCATAATCTTTGGTTTCTTCAATGGCTGATTTTAGTCGTGCATAATAATCTTGTTTAACTTTTGATTTTAATGGCAACTGCATAAGCACTTTAGAGTATCCCTTAAATCTCAATAGGAGGGGGGATAACAAAACCTTCTTGTTTTTCCTCTTACAATACAATTTGCTCAGCCTGAAAACAACGGTGCAATTCTGCTACTTCCTGTTTAAATATTTTAGATGCTTGAGGAAGTGAATTATTTCTTGTATTTGCATCAATATACTTTGAGATACCAATTTTTAGATAAAATGAACGTTCAACTTTGGGGATTGTAGCTAAGTAAAGCAGGTGATTTAAGAACACTCATGTACTAATCATTTCACAACAACTACCCGAATAAAACAACAAAGCCCATACACCACTTCTAAAAGTTAATATGAATATATAACCGTAAAAAACACTAAATACCGATTGCCTATCGGTTTTTAGTGTGTCAATATCACACCAGAATTTATAGTGATGAAAAAATCTATGCAACTCGGTGAATTAGAAAAACAAGTTTTAGAATATCTTTGGAAAATACAACCTGCTGATGCTAAACAAGTGTTTAGTTATTTTGAAAAAAATAGAGGTGGTTCATTAAATACTATACAAAGTACTTTAGAGCGATTGTTTAAAAAAGATTTGCTTGGCAGAGAGAAAAGCGGCCATGCTTATCAATACTACCCTAAAGTTAAACGTCATGAATTAATAGGCCAGCTTATCAAAAATGTTACTCATGATTTTGTTTCTAAAGATGAGAATAGTGTCATTGCTGCCTTCTCTTCTATTTCAGAAGATTTAGATGAACAACAGCTTGATAAGTTAGAGGCAATGATTGAACAGCAACGTCAAAAACTACAGAAGAATGCTGAATAATGATTTATGACCAATGGGCATTAGCATTGAATTTGCTTGCTGTAGGGGTATTAGCCTTTATAGTAGCTAACATATTTGTTTCAGCGGTATTTTGGTCTCTAAAGGGGAGATTAGCTGATTATGCTGTCACTACACGTAAATCATTATTATGGTTATCTGTGCTCACTCCTTGGTTTATTGCTGTATGTGTCACACTTTTTTTTAGTCCATTATTTCAAGATGATTCGACTTCTAATTGGCTGACTGACTTAGCGCATTGGCATCATTCAGATATTTTCTATTTCCTGAGTTGGCATAGTATTAGTTTGCTTATCTTCGTTGGTTTCAGTCTATATATTTTTACAAAAAAAATAATTGTGCTTTATCATAACCATCAGCAGATCAGTCTTTTGCGTAGATTTGGGACAGAGAAGAGTAAACAAGTATTTATCATTGAGTCACCTCTACCAACAGCATTCACAGGAGGGATGTTCAATCCTTCGTGCTTTATTTCAACGGGTCTTATTGAGCAACTAGGCGCTGATGATATAGAAATCATCCTTCAGCATGAGTTAGCTCATGTACACCATTATGATCCAATGAAAAAATGGCTTTTTTCATTTTTCTCAGCTTATTTTGCAACTAATATTAAGCATTTATTACTATCCATGATGTCTCTATCTATGGAACAAGACGCTGATTCTTTGTTTGTCCAGAACCAACAACAGTCAAACAATGTCGCTAGTACCCTGATAAAATTTACGAAATTGGCAGCTAACTACTCAGTTCACCCACAATATAACAGTGAGTTATTTGTTCACTTCTGTCGACACGCTATTGAACAACGAGTACTACATTTACTCAATGACAAACAGTTCAAAACATTTCCCAAGGGAGGTGTTTTGATAGCCATACTTTTTTTAGTTTTGATTTCAACAACATCTGTAGATAGCTTACATCACGTTATTGAAACCCTATTTACGCATTAAAACACTCATCTAAAGTCTTACGCTAAGGTATTAACAATGAAACGCTACTTTAAAATACGCACTTGTAAAAAGCCGATTGGCAGTCGGTTTTTTACAAGTGTTAACCTCAAACATAAGAGCATCATGCTGATATTCATATCACTAGTGCCAACTGTTATTTTTGCTCAACAAAGTCCTTTGCAAACCATTGATTTAGAATCAGCAATTTCAAGAACCATCAGTATGCATCCTGAACTTAAATCATTTGTACTTAAAGCAGAGGTTTACTCAGGTTATGCTCAGCAAGCTGGAGTTCAGTCTAGACCGCAAATCGGCTTTACAATTGAAGATGCCTTAGGTACTGGTGAACATAGTGGCTTTAAAAGTGCACAATCTACCTTGTCGATATCTTGGCTTTTAGATGGGGAATTAGTGAAGCGCAAAATGGCAACAGCTAAACAGTATGGCTCTACTGTTGCCTTAGAGCGTGAAATTAAAACATTGGATTTAGCGGCACAAACGGCACGATACTTTATTCAAGTTCTCGTTAATAAAGAACGATTGATGTTAGCAAAATTCAGCCTAAAACAAGCGAAGAATTCATTAAAAGCCATAGATAGTCGTGTGAAAGTGGGAAAGTCATCCCGAGTAGATAAATTAAAAGCTCAAGCTGAAGTTGCTAAGCGTGAATTGGACGTTGAAGATTTAACTCACGAAGTTGATGCAAGTAAATATCAACTGTTTGCTCAATGGGGTGGACAAGCTCAAGCAGTAAATCTTAGTGAACAGTATAAAAAGAGTAAGGTGATCGGGTCATTATTATCTTTACCAAACTTATCGTTAGCGACTGGTTCTGATTTTAATTCTTTAGTTAATAAACTTAAACAGACCCCTTCTGTTAGCCTTTTCGCCACCAAAAAACGAATTGCTCAGTCTGAAATTGAGCTTTCACGTATTGAGACTAAACCCTTATGGCAATTTTCAACTGGTTTGCGTCGTTATCAAACAACTGATGATTTCGGCTTAGTAGCTGGGGTTTCGATCCCCTTTGGTGATACCAATCAAAATGAAGGGAAAATAAGAGCCTTACATGCCACTCAAAATGAACTAGAAGCAGAGTCACTAGCCCTCGTTCATAAGCTCAACACGCAGCTATATGTGCTGATAGAGCAAATGAAACACAGCCAACATGTTATTCACGCGGTAACTGAGAAAGTCATTCCATTGTTAGAACAAGCCTTTAAAGAAGCCGAGACAGCCTACAACGTGGGTATGTATAGCTATACCGAGTGGATGAATACGCAACAAGCATTAATAAATGCTCAATCAGATTTGATAGGCGCTTATCAAAATGCGCATTTAAACAATATTGAAATAGAGCGGTTAACGGGTACGTCCCTAGTTGCCATCAATAAAGCCTCTAATGCTCCTTTTAACAAAACAAGTAACGAGAAATAACCCATGAGATCAACATTTAAAATATTAACGTTAATAGGCACGCTATGCTTTGTTGGCTTAAGTGCGAGTTTCTCTAGCTTTGCCATTTCAGAGCAAAAAGTAGAAGAATCTGAACCAGAGAAAGGCCCTAATCGTGGTCGAATGCTGAGAAAAGGTGATTTTGCTATAGAGTTAGCCATTTTTGAAACAGGTGTTCCACCAGAATTTCGCGTGTGGGCAACAATGGATGGTAAAGCTATAGATCCATCAAAAGTAGAGCTCAATGTAAAATTAACTCGGTTGGGCGATGGCATAGATGACATAAATTTTTATCAGGAAGGAGAATACCTTCGTGGCGACATGGTTATTTATGAACCACACTCATTTCTGGTTTCACTTTACGCTAAATATCAGGGGCAAACCTATGATTGGCAATATGACAATTTTGAAGGTCGTACCAAAATTGCGGACGATATTGCCCAGGCAATGGAAATTATCACTGACTTTGTAGCACCATCCACATTTCACGAAACTGTTGAAGTCTATGGCAGGTTAACCTTGCCCGCTGATGCAACTAGCAACGTGTATGCTCGGTTTGATGGGCTTGTTGAAAAAGTACATGTAAAACTGGGAGATTCTGTCACAAAGGGGCAACTACTCTTTACTGTAGAAAGTAATGAAAGTCTGCAATCTTACAAGGTACTTTCTGCCCAAAATGGCATAGTAACGAAGGTTAATGTGACTTCTGGAGAGCAATCAAAAGGTCGTTCATTACTACAAATCACCAACGATAAAACATTAATCGCTGAGCTAGCTGTTTTTCCAAAAGATTTATCAACTATACGCCTCGGCGCCAAAACCACGTTGACGATAAATGGTGTTGAAGCAAAACAAGTCAGCACCATTGATAGTCGAGTTCTAAAAGTCAGAGATGATCAGGCGAAACTATTTCGTGTGTTAGTTAACAATCCAGACTCTGTGTTATCTGAAGGTTTATTTGTTAGTGCCGACATTGAAATTGGCTCATACGATGTTGCTATGGCTGTTGAACGTAAAGCGTTGCAGAGCTTTCGAGACTTTACAGTTGTATATGCCAAAGTGGGTAACGAATATGAAGTAAGAATGCTCGAACTTGGCCGAGTAGTCGGCGATGAAATAGAAGTGCTAAGTGGTATTTCCTTAGGCACTGAATATGTCACAGAGAATAGTTATATCCTCAAAGCCGATATTGAAAAATCTGGCGCCTCACACGATCATTAAGGATTATTAAGGTTTAATTATGCTCGAATATTTACTTAGATTTTCTATCCGTAAAAGTTCTATCATTATGTTAGTCGTACTAGCACTTGCAGCACTAGGTATTTGGAATTTCACCAAATTACCAATTGATGCCGTTCCTGATATAACTAACGTACAGGTAATGATCAACACAGAATCGCCTGGCTATACTCCGCTTGAAGTAGAGCAACGGGTGACTTACCCATTAGAGACTGCGTTAGCTGGTATACCTAACTTAGTAAGCACACGCTCTGTTTCTCGCTACGGTTTATCGCAAGTTACCGCCATATTTAGTGATGAAACCGATGTTTATTTTGCAAGGCAACTTGTTAATGAACGACTGCTTTCTGCGAAATCTGATTTACCTTTTGGTTTAGAGCCAGAACTTGGCCCAATAGCGACCGGATTAGGTGAAATATTTATGTTCACTGTTGATGCCGAGCCAGGCGCACGTAATGACGAAGGTGAACTGATTACTGCGACGGACTTAAGGACTGTACATGACTGGATTATTCGTCCTCAGTTAATGCAGGTTCAAGGGGTAGTTGAAGTTAACCCTATTGGCGGCTTTAAACGTGAAATCCTCGTTGCATTCGACCCTAAAAAGTTGCTGACTTTTGGTGTTAGTCAGCAAGATGTTATTCAAGCAATAGAAAACAATAATGACAATAAGGGTGCAGGATTTATTGAAAAAAATGGTGCTCAATGGCTATTACGTATTCCAGGACAAGCCAAAAGCTTAAAAGACTTAGCTAACATACCTGTAAAATCTACCAACGGTAGCGTGGTCCGTATTTCGGATGTTGCTAATGTTGGGGAAGGGAAAGAATTAAGAACAGGTGCTGCCACTCAAAATGGTAGAGAAGTGGTGATGAGTACTGTCTTTATGCTCATTGGGGAAAATAGCCAAAGAGTTGCTAAAGCTGTCGGCTTAAGATTAGAGGAAGTGAAAGAAAGTTTACCGACAGGGATAACCGTTACCGCCGTTTATGATCGTACTAAATTGGTCGAGAAAACCTTAGATACGGTAAAAATGAACCTTTTAGAAGGCGCATTATTAGTTATTGTCGTGCTATTTCTATTATTAGGGAATATGAGAGCCGCTTTACTCACTGCTGCCGTGATCCCATTTGCCATGCTAATGACGATTACAGGTATGGTACAAACTAAAGTTAGCGCCAACTTAATGAGCTTAGGGGCCTTAGACTTTGGTCTCTTAGTAGACGGAGCCATTATTATTGTTGAGAACTGTATGAGAAGGCTTAGTGCAGCCTCTTCAAATGGACGTTCTATGGAGTTAAATGAACGTTTATCACTCGTATTTGATGCCACTAAGGAAGTTATTCGACCGGCATTATTTGGTGTATTTATCATTACAGCAGTTTATTTGCCGATCTTTGCACTAACAGGGGTTGAAGGGAAAATGTTCCATCCTATGGCAATAACCGTTGTTATCGCTTTATGTTGCGCTATGTTTTTATCAGTAACTTTTGTCCCTGCGGCTATTGCTATTTTATTCAAAGGTCCAGTAAAAGAAAAAGAAAACATCATCATAAAATCCTCACTTGCACTTTATCGACCTTCGTTGACTTTTGCGCTTAAGGTTCGTTGGTTTGTTGTTATAGCTGCAATTGGTCTTGTTGGAGTCGCTGGTTTTTCAGTCAACAAATTGGGTAGTGAGTTCGTGCCAAATTTGGATGAAGGCGATATAGCTATGCACGCATTACGCATACCTGGCACTTCGTTATCACAAGCAGTTGAACTTCAAAAAGTTTTGGAAGAAAAAATCAATCAGATGCCTGAAGTTGAGCGTGTGTTTGCCAAAATTGGTACCGCAGATGTTGCAACTGATGCCGTGCCACCGAGCGTTGCTGATAATTTTATTATTTTAAAACCACGAAGCGAATGGCCTGATCCTAACAAGCCTAAAACGCAATTTGTCGAAGAACTAGCAGCAGTAGTAGAGCCTATTCCAGGTAATCGCTATGAGTTTCTTCAACCTATTCAAATGCGCTTTAATGAGTTACTTGCCGGTGTTCGGGCTGAGCTTGCCATCAAGGTTTTTGGTGATGACTTTGAAACATTAACGACATTAGGAAACAGTATCAATACCGCTATTGCTAATGTAGAGGGAATAGCAGATGTGCAAGTTGAACGAACAACAGGCCTTCCTATGATGACCATTAACCCTAACCATGAACAACTGGCAAAATATGGCATTAGTATAAAAGAGTTACAAGATCAGCTGGCAACTGCCTTAGGTGGCACCATTGCAGGTAAGTTTTATCAAGGTGATAGGAGATCCGATATTGTTGTTCGTCTTCCTGAAGATCTAAGAACAGATGTTGACGCTCTAGCTTATTTACCAATAGCACTAAATGAAGGTAAGTATGTGCCCTTGCAAGAAGTAGCTGATCTTGAATTGGTTGAGGGAGCAAATCAAGTCAATAGAGAAAATGGCAAACGTAGAGTGGTTGTTACTGCTAACGTCAGAGGAAGAGACTTAGGCTCTTTTGTTCAAGATATTCAAGCCGCTATTGTAAGCTCTGTTGAAGTACCTGCGGGTTACTGGATTGAATACGGAGGCACCTATCAGAAACTGCAATCCGCATCAAAAAGACTATCCGTTGTAGTGCCTATTACCCTCGTGATGATCATCGGTTTATTATTCTTAGCACTCGGCTCATTTAAAGATTCGATGATTATCTTTACAGGTGTTCCCTTGGCATTAACCGGTGGTATTTTTGCCTTGTTACTGCGTGATATTCCATTTTCAATATCAGCAGCTGTAGGTTTTATCGCTTTATCAGGAATCGCTATTTTAAATGGTTTAGTAATGGTGTCATTTATCAGAGAACTGCGACGTGAGGGTGCTGCACTAGATATCGCCATTATTGAAGGGGCTTTGACAAGATTTAGACCTGTGCTAACTACCGCACTTGTTGCCTCACTAGGTTTTGTACCTATGGCACTTAATACTGGCATTGGCTCTGAAGTGCAACGTCCGTTAGCAACAGTTGTCATTGGTGGAGTAATTTCATCTACTTTATTAACCCTATTTGTACTACCTGCTTTATACCGTTTATTACACAGCCACAAAGAAACCTTTCTTAAAGGGACAACTTCTTCAACCGCTGACACAAAGGAAACAGTGAATGTTTAATAATTATCAGCGATATGGCTTATTAAGCCTTATCGCTCTTATGGCGCTATGGCTACCAATAGAAGCATTTGCTCATGGTGTAGACGATAGTACACGTGCATTTTTACAACAAAATACGGGTGTACAGATAATTCCATTTTTATACATCGGTGCTAAGCACATGGTGACAGGGTACGACCATTTATTATTCCTTGTCGGTGTGTTGTTCTTTTTATATAGAAGCAGAGATGTTTTGCTATATGTCAGCATGTTTACGCTAGGCCATAGCATAACCTTGTTGTTCGGTGTGATCAGCGATATTCAAGTTAACGCTTACTTAATTGATGCCATTATCGGTCTGTCTGTGGTCTATAAAGGCTTTGATAACTTAGGAGGGTTTGATCGGCTTTTTGGCAAATCACCCAATGCTAAATTAGCGGTATTAATTTTCGGCCTTTTTCATGGTTTCGGATTGGCAACTAAGCTGCAAGAGTTTCAAATTCCCGATGACGGTTTAATTACCAACTTAATCGCCTTTAATGTTGGGGTTGAATTAGGGCAATTTACCGCCTTGGCTTTTATATTATTAATTATTAATTTTTGGCGTACGCATAGCAGTTTTACTCGCTTTGCGAAAAATACGAACTGCTTGTTAATGAGCGCTGGGTTTATGTTGGTCGGTTTACAACTTACGGGCTATTTCATTAACTAATTGATTAAATTTTACCTATTTTAAGAGATAAGACTATGCAAGATAAAGGGCAAGAAAAAATGCAACAAGCAACGCCACAAACGATGGTATTAACAAACTCTGCGCTGCTCAAATATACGATGTTCAGCATAGTATTCGCAGCATTTACACTGTTAATCATTATATTGCCTGCTGAATATGATATCGACCCTACCGGAATTGGGCATGAACTTGGCTTAACTATTTTTCATCAAGGAAAGGATGCAAGTGCCGATCAACTCTTAACACTGGAAGCATCAAAAAAATCAAAAGGAGATTCAGAAACAATAGAAGTGCTTGTTCCTGCCGGTCGTGGTGTTGAGTACAAATTTATCATGGCGCAATATCAAAATCTTGAGTACGAATGGATAACCGATGGTGCTGCATTGTACTTTGACCTACACGGAGAACCTGAAGGCGACACAACAGGCTATTTTGAAAGCTATGCCATAGCAACTTTGAGTGAGATGAAAGGTAGCTTTACAGCGCCATTTTCTGGCTCTCAGGGCTGGTACTGGAAAAACACTACTGATTCACCGATTACTGTACAGCTTATTGTCAAAGGCGAATATGCGCAGCATGGCCTTAAATAATCACTATCAATACACTTTAAATTTGAATTAAACAATTGGAGTTACAAAATGAAAAAACTAATTACAGCCCTATTTATTACATTAATGCTTAGCAAAAGCTCAGCATTTGCACATTCTGACCACGGAAATATAAGCCCTAAAGCAGCGATAGAAATTGCAACTAAAGTCACTAAACAACTTACTTTCAAAGACTTGGGCTTTAAAGTTGGAAAATTAAGTGATACTTGGAAGAATTTGACTACAAAAAATTTCAAACTTCATGCAACAGAAGCTAACCGATATGTTGTTAGTGCGAAGAATGTGTCAGGAAATAAAACAATTTATTTCCTGATGACCATGTCTGGTGATGTATTAAAGGTTAACTCTGAAGCTAAATTCTAATATAGAAAATGGAAGGGGGCAACATTCCCTCCTTCCAATAAAGCTAATGAACCAAAACACTTATAATTAATAAACATTTGAACATATTATAAATTTAACCAAGTGGGAAAGTTCAACCATGAAGTGTAACTTACCAATATTAATGACTATTGTAGCTATGCTATACGGCTGTGCAGGTATTCCAATAAATACCGAAATCCTCAATCAAAACTCTCAAACATGGAAGATTGAAAATGTCATTGCCTTTAAAACAGATGGAGCAATTAAAGTAAGTGGCTATTTTAAGAAATCCAAACGTTTTGCTGCTCGTAATGGCCACATTGACGTTAGTGCATTTTCAAATGAAGGGAAATTACTGCTGCACACTATAGTGCCTGTAGGCCATCGAAGTATGCGTAGAGGTGGTGATTATTTCTCCGTTATTTTGCCAAAAAAGTTACCCGAAAATTTATTAATTAAAGTTGAATTTCATGATCAGAACTCTCCTAACTTTCAAAGTAGCCATTAAATACTTTTCTATAAGGACGCGGCAATGTAGAAAAGTGACGAGAACCAGGCTCGCATTAAACGTTTAGGTTGCTGTATAAATGAAATAAAAGCAGACAAAGTAATAAATGTGTATCTCATCTTAAAGCGCTATTAGTTAAATAACATAGGAAGAAAGTTATACTTGGCATTCTGTTCATTTGTATCTGAGTTTCAAAAAAACAAGTAGACTTTCCGTCAAAAACTGAACCCTAATGACTTATATGATTCAATAAAGCATTAGGGTTCAGTATAACTGTTTTGTAAATTGGATTTGGACTGACAAATATAAAACTGTCGGTTGATTGTGAAACTATGTCGATTTTTTGAAATTGAATATTATTCTCGCTAACGGTCGCAATCGCGGGTCCTCCTTGATGATAGGTAAGCGCTGCTAAAGGCGCATTCCATCTTGGCCGATCAAGTTTAGTGTTTTTGATTTTAAAGTTGATGATTCCATTAAGACCGGTTGGTAGATTATACTTACTATTGTCAAACTCAGCTTCAACAAGCATAGTTCCGGATGAAACACTTATTGCTTGCGCCTTACGAGAAATGGTCGCAGATACAAATATGCCCTCATAGCCTGTAAACGTGGCATTGATAGTATCCCCAATTGATATTTTACTAACTTCGTTTTGTGGTACGTATGTAATCAACTTCAAATCATCGATATTTTGTAGTTTATAAAGATAGTTATTTAATGGGTTGCTACCTCCATTGATCATGTCGCCTATCTCAATATTTTTATCGGTAATGTATCCAGCAATTGGTGCCGTTATAATAAGTAATGATTGTTGAAATTGGTTTTGTTCTTTTTGTGCGAACAAACTCGCTATTTTAGCCTTTGATTTTTCTGTTTGAATGGCCAGCCTATCTAATTCAGCTTTGCTAATTAAGTTATCTTTTATTAACTGCTTGGCTCGTTTCAACGTTAATCGATTTAATTCATGCTCGGCTTTGCCAAACTCAATATCAGCCAGTATTTGTTGCTCTTGCAGTTTAATCTCAGGAGCGTCAATTACTGCAAGTACATCGCCTTTACTGACCGCACTACCAATTTCTACATATTGTTCTTTGATATAACCACTGGCTCTAGAATATAACTTTGTCGTTTGTTTTGCCTGAGAAACAGTTGGCAAACTCACCGTTTTTTTATCTAAAACTTTTGTTAGCTTAGCGGTTTGATAACTTGATTGGGAATTCGTTTCTGCTTGCACAGTCAATGTTGGCGTTAATAAAAGTAAGCCAATAAGTACAATGTTATGCTGAACTTTATGCAATGCAGTACATTGGATTTTAGCTTGAGTACTACTTTTTATTTTACATTCTGTCATTTTAGTTTTCCTCGAGATCTTGAAACATTGGCTTAGTTCGAAAGCTCAGTATTAGTGGTACTAATGTCAAAGTTGCTGGTGTGCCAAAAATTAAGCCTCCAATAACAGCTCTTGCAAGAGGAGCGTTTTGTTCTGCTCCTTCTCCCAATGCTAATGCCATGGGGATCATGCCAACCAACATAGCTATAGCTGTCATAATTACGGGTCGAAACCTGGTCTTTATCGCAGATAATGCTGAGTTTTTTGCTAGTTTTCCCGCAAGCATTTCAGCTCTGGCAAAGCTGACAACTAAAACACTATTTGCCGTGGTTACTCCCATTACCATAATCATGCCCATAAATGCGGAGACACTTAACGGCGTATTTGACAGGAATAGAGCAAGCAGAGAGCCAGTAATGGCCATAGGCATTGCGCTTAAAGCTACCAGTGGCAAGGCCCAAGATTGGAAATTTATTACCATCAATAAAAATACTAAAACTGCAGCCATCGCCATACCCTTAGCTAAGTCACTGTAGGCTAGTAGCATGTCTTGTGCTTGTCCTTCAATGATGATTTTATTGCCAGCTTTAAGAGTAGCCTTTGTCGACGCAACGTTGTTTGCGATGTCGGTATAAACCGAACCCAAATCGCGTTGATCAATGTTGATCAATATACTGATGGTGGGGGCTAACATTTGACGTTTAATTAACGCTGGTCGAGCGCGTTTTTCTACACTCACTAGACTTTTTAATAATACGGTTCCCTGAGCTGAATTAGTGGCCTTAACTGGTGTATTTAACAACGTGTTTAACGAGTCTAAACGATAGGGCGGAACTTGTGCCGCAACAATATAACTGATGCCATTATTTGCCCATGTGTTGGGGAATAAGTTTGCACTAGAGCTTAAACTCACTAATAGGGTTTGACTTATGTCAGTCATATTCACACCTAGTTTTTTTGCAAGTATTCTATCAATATTGAGATTGATATCAGGCCAGGCCGTAACTTGATCAATGATAATATCAGCAACACCTTCAACATTTTTTAACTGGCTCATTAGTTTTGTTGCGGCCTGTAAATTTCCTTTTATGTCTCGGCCCGTAATTTTTACTTCAATGGCAGAACTCGCCGTGCCATTAAGTGTTTGGGAAATAATATCAGCAGGACGAAAGAGCGCTTGGTAGTCAGGGAATTGTAACGCTAACTGAGATCTGATTTTTCGAATATAAAGGTCAGTTGGTGCATGACCAGGGGTTAACTGTACTAATATCTCGCCTTCAGAAGACGTGCTAATCATAGAGCTAATCCAAGTTCGGTTTATAGCATCTGGTGGCCCTATATTCTCAACAATGGCCTGAATTTCGTTTGCAGGGATTATCGTTCTAATTAATTGATGAACATTCGCGAACTGTTTTGCAGCTTCTTCTAGTCGCACACCATTTTCAACTCTAAGGTGTAGTCGAATTCCGCCCGCGTCAGATTTAGGAAAGTAGTCTTTTCCTAGCATCATAAACGTAGAGGCAAATATGATACTGGCCAAGATACTCACTCCAGTGAGTACTAAGATGCGGCATCTCAATAGTCGCTTTAAGTTTAATAGATGCACCGCAATAATACGGTCTAATTTGTTTTCAACGTTAATGTGGACTTTATGCACTAATGAATTTCGATTTACATTTTCACGTTCATTCTTCAGTAATAAAAATGCGAGTATGGGCACCAATGTTCTTGAGAGTATAAATGATGCAATCATAGCGAGCAGAACCGCTAAGGCTAAAGGCTCAAAAATGTATGCGCTTGTACCACTTAACAAGAATATAGGCATTAAAACGATACATATGCTCATCGTTGAAACAAGCTCAGGAAATACCACTTGCTTGGCACTATCTATTACAGCTTGTCGAATTGATTTTCCACAGTCTAAGTTACGGTTAATATTCTCAATTTCAACCAAGGCATTATCAACTAATATACCGATAGCTAACCCTAGCCCTCCTAGTGTCATGAGGTTTAATGTGTGGCCAAAAAGCGTTAACCCTGTAAGAGAAGCTAAAAGGGCTAAAGGAATAGAAGTAAGCACAATGGCTGTGCTGCGAACACTGCCAATAAAAATTAAAACGACGAGAGCAACTAATAGGGCGACTATTACCGCTTCAATTAACACTGCATTTCTAGAAGCCACAACAAATTTAGATTGGTTAAATATAGGCGTTAAGGTTAAGCCTTTAGGTGCACCGTTTTGTATGTTTGGTAAACGACGGTTGATTTCATTAATAATATCAACGGTAGATGAATTCCCTAGTTTTAAAATAGAAACAATAACGCCTGCTTGCCCATCTACACGAGCTAAACTCGTTGCAACCGCGCCACCATCACGAACCGTTGCAACATCTTGAAGTTGAATTAGACCATGTTCGCTATTTTTAATGGGGATAGCTTTAAACTCATCTACACCTTCCGGACTGCCATTAGTTGAAACGGTAAAGGCCACTTTTCCTTCACGTAAAATACCAGCAGGTAACGTAATGTTTTGTTGCGAAATAGCCATAGCTACTTCTTTTGCTGTTAGTCCATGCACCTGCAATCTATCGGGATCAATATCTACCATTAGTTGTCTAGGAGCTCCACCAAAAGGTAGGCTCAATCGTAAGCCCGGTATTGACTGCAATTGTCGTCTCAGAGTGAGTCGAGCGTAATCATAAAGCTGTGACTGAGTCATTGTTTGAGAAGAAACGGCGAGTTGAAGTATAGGTACGCTTGACGTCGTATAATTTACTATTAACGGTGGAGTCATTCCGTTTGGTAGCCGCTTTAGTATGGTTTGCGAGACACTGGTAATTTGCGATAGTGCCACCGCTAACTTTGCTCTGGGGTGAAAACTGACTTGGATGAGCGAGTAGCCATTACCATTTTCAGATTGAACACGCTTTACATCGTCAACATTATTCATGATGGCAATTTCACTAAATGATGAAATTTTTGACGCCATTTCAGAGGCACTAAGACCAGGGTATTGCCACAATACGTTGACATAGGGAATATCAATTGAAGGTAAAATGTCAGTAGATGTTTTTTGTAAAGACCTAATGCCAAAAAGCAACAATAATATAACCAATACGCCAACCGTATAACGTTGACGAAGCGCGAGCTTAACTAACCACATTTATTTAGCCTCTGTTAATAAAATATTATTCATCTGACTAAACTCTACTTACCGACATTTGGGGCAAAAATATCGGCTAATATTGACTCAGGAGGCAAGCCAATTTGTTTATTAAACTCTCCGTTTGCATTTAGATAAAAAGTAGCTGGAGTCGCGCGGGCACCTAAAGACAGCATGGTTTTATAGTTGTTAATTAGCTTGTCACGGATCATTTTTTCTGGGTTTTCAATTGGTTTTATAGACTGAAATAATCCTGAGCCAGATAATTTGTTCAATTGTTCTTCAGGATTATCAGCGCTTAATATGGCCGCGGCTTTTCCTAGGCTATCTGCTTTTAAAATACCGACTAAAATATGACGAATTTGCACTTTTCCTGAATCAACCCAAGGCCGTGCCTTATGCCATAACTGTTTACAATAAGGACAATTGGGATCCGTAAAAGTGTAAACAATACGCTTGGCTGACTCAGAGCCATCTCTTACCCAATAACTGTCTTCAAGGGCTTGCCAATTCTTAACCGCCTTTGGACCATTAACATAAGCATTCAGCTTTTCTTCACCTACAGAATTACCTTCAGCATCCATTAATGGGCCGGTAAATAAGTACTTTTCGTCTTCAGTGACATACAAAGTAATCGTCTCATTGTTAAAGTTAGCGATATAGCCAGTCATATTTGCCGGCGCTTTAAAAGAACTGACCACTTCACCACCTTGCTGAGTGAATAACGTTAAGGGGGCAGGGAAGTTAACTGTTTCTGCAGCAATAAGATTTAACGGCAGCAGAAATGTAAAATAAATTGAAATCTTCATAGGTTTATCCTTTTTTTAAAGGTACGACGGAATTAATTTGATTAAGGTAATAGCGCAAGCTAGCTTGAGATAGTTCGCCCATATGGCTAGTCACTAATTGTCCTTTTTCATTATAAAATAATGTGGTTGGTAGCCCTGCGGCGCCAGTTTCTCGGCTAACATTGCTAGTGGGGTCGATGAAAACATTTTTTAAATCCAACGCTGTTGAATCAATAAAATCTTTAACACTAAGCAGACTTTCGCCTTGGTTAATAAAAACAAAAACAAGCTCAGGGTTATGTTTTTGAGCTGCTTCTAATACCGGCATTTCTCTACGACAAGGTGGGCACCAAGACGCCCAGAAATTTATAACAACAGGCGTGCCCTTATAGCGTCTTAAATCGACTTCATGGCCTTCAATATTGCGTAAGGGTGAGCTGGGCAGTTCGACTGCTGCTTGATAAATAACAGCAAAAAAAGTAGGGATAATTAAACAGCAAAAAGTAATTAATGCCGATGTAAAATAAGCTTTAATGAACAATTTATTACGTCTAGCATAAAACATTAGCACCAAGGCACCAACTCCCCAACCTGTGCTAGGTATAAAACCACCATCACTTATATTTACTAATTGCCACCAATTCTCTTGGTAGCCTTGCCACATAGCGATGATAAAGGTCAATCGTGCGGTTAAAAAACCGATAATAATGGCTGTGAATATATAATCTAAAAACTGTTTCTGTTGTGCATTGTTACGTGTTTGAAGATAAGTTATTCCCCAAAACATAAATAACCCTACCAGAGTAATTAATTGTGAAATTGAGAGAACTATCGGCCCTACAGCAATACTTAGCATTTATTTACCACATCTTTTTTCCATTAACTTACCAATGATAAATCGCTAATATTAAGCCAATATTAAGAAAAGCTTCATTCGCTAAACCCAGCTAAAAACTTTATTTATCGCTTGTTCTCCTGCACTTTTTCACGTTAGTCTTAGCGGCATAAGAATTGTAATTGAGCAAAAATGTATATTTTATTAGTTGAAGATGATGCCGTTATTGCTGATGCGATTAGCATTTTTTTATCAGGTGAAGGTATGGCTGTGGAGCATGTTGCTTCAATAAGTCATGCAAAAAACATCTTGAATAAAAGCAACTTCGACCTCTGTATTCTTGATCTAAATTTACCGGATGGAAATGGTATAACGTGGCTAACATGGCTGCGAAAAAATCAACACTCATTGCCGGTACTAATACTCACGGCAAGTAATTCAATTGACGACAAAGTAACAGGATTAAAGAATGGCGCTGATGATTATTTGGTCAAGCCATTTGACCTAAGAGAGTTATTAGCACGTTTGTACAGTATAAAGCGACGTACAACCGACAGACTAACAAACACCATTTCACATGGCCTGCTGACTTATCACTTAGAACAACACAAACTATTAATTAATGACAAACATATTCCCTTATCTCGGAACGAAGATTTACTTTTAAAAATATTTCTTAACAATCCACAACGTATTTTATCTGAAAGCCAATTAAAAGATGTTTTATACGGCACATGTGACGACGTAGCCAGTAACGCCTTGAATGTACATATATTTAATTTACGTAAAAAAATAGGAACTAAAGGCATCGAAACTATTCGGGGTTTTGGATTTCGACTAGGTTCAATTGAAGTAACTGAACAATGAGCTTGCGCCTTCGCCTAACAATATTAGTGGCAGCCGTATTTATTGGTTTTTGGCTATTAGCCAGTGTTTGGATGGTGACGGGGCTTAGTCATAAATTAGACGTCAGCTTTGATAAACGTCTAGAATCTACCGCTATAATGCTAAGTAATATATTAGCGCATGTGCCACAAAGTGCTATGTCAGCCTCTTTACCAGCAATAATGGAAGCCAATGAAGTGGGCACGGCAAAGGGATTAACCTGTCAAATAAGCTCTTTGCACGGCAGTATTATAGCAACAAGCAATAGCAGCACTTTTCCCAATAGCACAGCAGTTGAATCTGGGTTCCATTACATTCAAGCTGAAAGTACAGCGTGGCGTACGTTCACTTTAATCACCAGCCAACATAAAATAACCATTGCAGATAAGGTTTCTGAGCGTGATTCTTTATATTATGATCTGCTTAAAAGTATTCTTATTCCTCCTGCATTAGCGATTTTTATTACGCTAGGTTTATTATGGTTTGCTATTGGTACGGGTATAAAACCGATAATGCTACTAACTTCTGCACTCGAAAAACGCGGTAGTGAAGACCTTGCTCCCATTCAAATACAGCAACCATTAAAAGAGCTTCAACCACTGATCAACAGCCAAAATGCACTAATGGCACGATTAGCTGAAGTTATATCAAGAGAGAAACAATTTACCAGCAATGCTGCACATGAGCTGAGAACACCGTTAGCCGGCATATTGGCTCAAGCCCAACTTGCTGAACTAACAACCGGAGACAAGCAACAACGAGCTTTATTGCAGGTAAGTAAAAGCACAAAGCGTTTAAATTCTATATTAGACAATTTACTTTTACTGGCAAATATTGAAGCAAGCACTCAAGTTCATACTGACGAAAGTTGGTCTGTTGAATTACTCATTAAAAACATGATAAATGAAACAACGCAAGGCAGTGAACGTATAGCTTATTCACTGCAAGGAAAAGAGCTCATATCTGTTATTCCATCGGCTATGATCGCTATTGTTTGCCGTAACCTAATCGATAATGCTTTAAAATACAGTCCTCCAGAAACACCTATTTTAATGGCTATTAACGCTACAGAAAGCCTTTTAAGTATTAATGTAAGCAATACGGCAAATGTTAGCGCCACAGACATTGCCAAAATGACCACGCGTTTTTGGCGTAGCGGTTCAGCAGAAGGTGCCGGCCTAGGCTTGTCTATTGTAGAAACCATAGCGATAAACTATAAAGGCTCAATTATACTATCAAATGGTGACAAAACTTTTGTAGCTCGGTTCTCCATTCCTTTGACAGCAATTAAAATAGCTTAAAATTAATATATCGTTTTAACAAGTTAACTCTTTCACAGACAATTAATTTGCCATTGTATAAACAAAGCAATATGGACGTTAAAAGGTAAGTTACAAAATAAGCAAAGAGCAAATCTAAAATCTAAAATCTAAAATCTATTAAAGATCATTTCACAGGTAAAAATTTTTTCCGAATATTATTGTTACTTAATTTGTTATTCTTGGTCTCTATTTGAGTTATTTATTCGGAAAAATAAAGTTAAGTAGTTGAATTACTTATTCTAAGTGTAGGTCTTGAAAACCGGCAAGGGTTTGTAGCCCTTCTAGAGTTCAAATCTCTATCTCACCGCCACATTCTAAAAAACCGCTAATTTATTAGCGGTTTTTTTTCGTCTTAAGATACTAAACAGTATAATTGGGTTTGTAGCGCTAAACCTTCGAGTAGAGTTCAAATCTTTATCTCACCGCCACATTCTAAAAAACCGCTAATTTATTAGCTGTTTTTTTTCGTCTGGAGTTTACCAAACCGAGAATATGGTTTGTATCGCTAAACCTTTTGTAGAGTCCAAATATCTATCTCACCGCCACATTAAGAAAAACCCGCTAATCGTAAGGTTAACGTTTTTTTTGCTACTTAACGTCTAATCTTTAAAAATAGGGTTTGTACCACTAAACACTCGAGTAGAGATCAAGTCTCTATTTCCAGGTTTTAATCACATCCATGTGAAAACCACATAATTTCATTCATGAAGTGAACCGTCACATATGTCCTTTTAATCTGCGGATTGTTGCTATTGGGTGATAAATTGTTTTTTGCGATGCGTATCCTGTAAATCTTCCTCAAACAATAGTAGTAATTGAAAACCGAATATTACTCATCAACTTGTTCTTGATAACTAAATACCTCGGCAATCGATACACTAAATACATCTGCAATTTTAAATGCTACCTCTAATGATGGTGAGTATTTGCCTTTTTCTATTGCTACAATAGTTTGTCTAGAGACACTAACCATTTTAGCTAATTCTTGCTGTGTCATCTCATTGTGATGAAAGCGTAAAACCCGAACATTATTAGTTAATACTTTAGGCATAACTAAACACCTTTTTGGTAGTAAAATAACTGATAAGAGAATCTTAATATTTCTGCTACAAGAAAGCCTACAAGTAGTATGTTCAAGACATTAAACTCTCCACTTAAGGTATCAAAGTAGTAACGAGCATTTTCTAATGATGTTGCCCACAAGCTAACTAATACAAATACGACCCAAGTACTCAACATGTTGTAGGCGATATTCCCACCTTTTAAACTAATCAATATATCTCGTTCATCTCTTTCTTGTTCTACTTCGTCCTTGTTACTCAGTAATGCCACTATGGTATGTACAGCAATATTGAGGATAACGAGCTGAATAGCTGTAGAAAAAAGTAATGAGGTGAAGTTATCATCACTCAGTTGTTCTGTTGAATATAAGTGAGCAAACTCACTACCGTAGTAATATGCAATAAATACCGTAATTAAAAACTGTACCCAAACACTTTTATGAACAAATGACATTTCTCATTCCTCTTTAGTTGGTGTCAAATATATTAGACATGGTGTAATGTTAGTTTGACTTTAAATTGATGTCAAATATATTTGACTTCATGTAGCATAAGTTTGACTTGTAATGAATGTTAATTATTTATAAGCCATCGGATATTGACGAGAATAAGACTATTTATTCAGTTAAACTCAACCCATTTTAAAATCCGTTGGTGGCTTAGTTAATATGGTTAATTTAAATCTCATATAGGAATTCGTAATCTCAAGCATTATGCGTGGTCACATACACCAGGTAAGGAAAACAAAATCCTTACGAGAAATCATATATAGTTTGTGCTATATGAACGTTTACTCATGCGAAAAAGGGTTTGTAGTGGAAATATTTCGAGCAGAGTTCAAATCTCTACATCACCGAAATGTTTAGAAAATCTCGCTTTTATTGAAAGGTTCAACTCTTTTCGCTATTTGTGAACTTAGCTTATATAGGGTGGTTTATACTCTTAAAATGATAATTCCTAAAATTTACTTTTATATTATGAATTTATAAGTCATAAACTCGGTCTTAATTAATACCTTCTAATTTTTTGGCAGTTATCACATTGTTTCGTAGCCTTCTGATACAAACGTTCGTGTTTTTGTTAATTTTTAATGCTGTTTCTATGCTGCGTGAAACTGATATGTTATCTGCCAGTGCAGATGTTACTCCAGCTCCACAAACATTAAAAACACTTAAAAATAATGTTATTACCCTTCACGCAGAGGGTAAGAAAACGATTGTTTATTTTTTTGCTCCTTGGTGCCAAGTGTGCAATTTTAGCATCGATAATTTACAAAGCTTTTATCTAGAAAATCCTGAAATAAATGTTGTTGCAGTCGCATTAGACTTTGTTGATGAAGAAGAAGTGATGAAATTTACTAATAATCACCAATTAACGTTTCCTGTTGCTTTAGGTAATGAGCAAGTAAAAGCCGACTTTAAGGTCTTGGGTTACCCTAGTTATTATGTATTAGACGGCCAAAATACTGTAATTGCTCGATCTTTAGGCTATACAACTGAAATAGGTCTGTATTTAAGGAGTCTTTAGTCTTCTGATCTTTTAAGTGTTTGTGTACACTATTGCCATTATAAAATAATGAGCAGACTGCCTTATGCAAATTTCATCAAACTTCGACTCAGGTAATATCGAGGTTATCTCAGCCGAAAGTCCTATCAATATACAACTAGCCATTAAAAAAGATCATCAATCAGAATTCTACCAATGGTTTCATTTTAAACTACATAATACTGAACATTCAGAACATGTTATGCATTTAACTAATGCTGGCAAGTCGGCTTATGTAGAGGGATGGAAAGATTATCAAGCGGTTGCTTCTTATGATCGTCAACATTGGTTTCGTGTTCCAACAACTTTTGATGGTGAAAACCTCTCAATTACTTTCACTCCAGAATATGATTCAACATATTTTGCTTATTTCGCCCCTTACAGCTACGAACGTCACCAAGATTTAATTCACAGCGCACAATTAGATATAGATTGTCAGTTACAAGTGTTGGGACAAACGCTTGATGGACGTGATATGTCGTTATTAAAAGTTGGAGAAGAGGGCGAAGGCAAAAAAGTTATTTGGATCACAGCGCGTCAGCATCCAGGTGAAACCATGGCCGAATGGTTCATGGAAGGCTTTATTGATCGCTTATTAGATGAAGATGATGGTGTTGCACGTTCGTTACTCAACAGTGCTGTATTTTATTTAGTACCAAACATGAACCCAGATGGTTCTGCTAGAGGTCATCTTCGCACGAATGCGAAAGGAGTGAATTTAAACCGTGAATGGCAAACGCCAACAATGGAGAACAGCCCAGAGGTTTATTTAGTCAGAGAAAAAATGCTTGCTACTGGTGTAGATATGCATTTAGATATTCATGGCGATGAGGCTTTACCTTTCAACTTTGTTGCAGGTAGCGAAGGTGTTCCATCTTACAATGAACGTGTTAAAGGCCTTGAAGATAATTTCAAAAATATACTTCTCGCTATTACACCTGAATTTCAAGATGACAAAGGCTATGATAAAGACGAGCCTGGCCAAGCTAACTTAACAGTTGCAGCTAATTGGGTAGGTGAACAGTTCAATTGTTTAGCTTACACTGTAGAAATGCCATTTAAAGACAATGATTTATTGCCAGACTATAGTGTTGGCTGGTCAGATGAACGCAGTAGTTTATTTGGGCGTGATTTTCTTACGGCTATTTACCATGTGGTTGATGACTTACGATAAAATTTTACAACACAAAATTAACTTTATAAAAATAATAATTATTAGGAGTATGGAATGCAAGAAATTGTGGATATTATAAATGGCTATATTTGGAGCCCATATTTAATTTATCTATGTCTTGGGGCTGGAGTTTTTTTCTCTATTTTAACGCGTTTTGTTCAAATTCGTCATTTTCGTGAAATGTTCCGTTTATTACTTTCAGGTAAAAGTTCAGCAAAGGGGATATCCTCATTTCAAGCATTAGCTGTTTCGTTGTCGGGACGAGTAGGTACCGGTAACATTGCCGGTGTAGCTGCGGCCATTGGTTTTGGTGGTCCTGGTGCCGTATTTTGGATGTGGGTCGTTGCATTCTTAGGTGCTGCTACAGCTTATATTGAATCAACTAATGCACAAATTTATAAAGAAGAAGAAGACGGCCAATATCGTGGTGGTCCAGCGTACTATATAGAAAAGGCGCTTGGACAAAAATGGTATGCTTGGACGTTTGCACTAGCGACAATTCTTGCATGTGGTGTACTTTTACCCGTTGTTCAATCAAACGGTATTGGTGACGCTATGGTCAATGTTTTTGGTACCAGTGGCTCAGTAAACTCTTTCATGGGCGCCTTGCCTTTAACGAAAGTATATACTGCGGTATTTATTGTTATATTGCTTGGCTTTATCATTTTTGGTGGCGTTAAACGTATTGCCAGCTTCACACAAGTTGTCGTACCGTTTATGGCATTAGCTTATATTATTATTGCGTGTTCAATTATCGCACTACATATTGATGCATTACCAAGAGTTTTCATGTTAATCGTTTCAGATGCGTTCTCTCCTATGGCTGGCTTTGGTGCTGCAATTGGTTGGGGTGTAAAACGTGGTGTTTATTCAAATGAGGCTGGTCAAGGTACTGGTCCTCATGCCGCTGCCGCTGCTGAAGTTCAACATCCTGCACAACAAGGGCTTGTTCAAGCGTTTTCAGTATACATTGATACGCTATTTGTTTGTTCTGCAACCGCATTTATGATTTTAATTACTCAGTCTTACAATGTAATGCCTGAAGGTGCACCAAGTTTTGTTGTACAAAATTTAGCTAGTGATGTTGTTATTAACGGACCTGCTTTTACACAGCTTGCTGTTGATAGTGTACTAACTGGTTTCGGTAAGCCGTTTATTGCAATAGCATTGTTTTTCTTTGCATTTACAACGGTACTTGCGTATTACTTTATTGCAGAAAACAACGTTTCATATATAAATAAAACCATCAAAATGCCAATACTTAGGTTCGTGCTTAAGTTAATCATTATGACAGCCGTATTTTACGGTACTGTTGCAGAGCCAAGTGCAGCTTGGGGATTAGGTGACATTGGTGTTGGGTTAATGGCTTGGTTAAATATTGTTGGTATTATTGCAATTTTCTTTATGGCTAAGCCCGCAATTAAAGCGTTAAAAGACTACGAAAGACAGCAAAAAGAAGGTGTTGAAGATTACACTTTTGATCCAAAAAGTTTAGAAATTAAAAATGCTGACTTTTGGGAAAACCGTTTTAATAAGCAAAATAAAAAATAATTGATAATTACTGAAAAAAAACGCCCGCAAGGGTGTTTTTTTTAGGTAAAATAAAGTATCGAAGCAGAGGTAGAAAAATGGCCGTAATAAATTGCCCAAGTTGTAAGAAAAAAATATCCGATAAAGCTAAACAATGTGAGCATTGTCAAATAGACTTAACCGCATTAGATGCTGATAAAATAGCAAGTTTAAAGCGCGTAAGTGCAGTAACTAAGTCACAGCAATTAATGAATCACTCTTTTATTGCTATGTTATTATTTTGTGGTGGTTTTCTGTTTTTATATTGGCAAGATGCACAACCGGGCACTTGGGAATATATTTCTGCAATAACCAGTACTGTATTAGGTTTTATTCTTTATATAATTACCCGAGTTAGACTTATATTAACCAAACGTAGCCAATCTTAATTAACCTAATTTATAAGAGATATTCATGGATATCATTCAGTTAGTCGACAATATGTCAGAAGAAATGTATTTGCGCTTAAAATGTGCAGCTGAAACTGGCAAGTGGCCAGAAGGTACCGTTGTTGCTAAAGAACAGCAATTAAGTGCGTTACAAATTACCATGGCTTATCAATCTAAGCATTTAAACTCAGATCAAACTCTTTCTATTAGCCCCAAAGGTGAGATGATCATAAAAACAAAACGCGAACTACGTTCAGACTTTCCTTCAGCGCTCGACAATAACGACATTGCTAGGTTTTCAGATATATGATTTTTTCTAAATTTTTAAAAAAGAAATGGCAACACAAAAATAGTACCGTACGCGTTGAAGCAATAAATTCTAGTCTTTCAATAGATGAACCAGAACAACGTGAAATTATAGAAGCACTTGCCGCCAATGACGACAATGAAAATGTTCGACGTGCTGCATTAATAAAACTTAATAGTTACCAATCTTGGTTAACCCATAGCCAAGAAAACAACATGGTTAAAGTTAAACAATACGCAGGGAAAAAAGTCTGCGCAATTTTAACCGATCAAGACACTATTAAACTCTCTGAGCAAGATAAACTCACGTATATCAAAAACACGAATGATTATAGTTTTTTTGAAACATGGTTAAAAACAGCCGAAGAAGCTAATTTGATCATCACCTTATTTGAAAAAATAGCGAATAAAACACAGGCTAATGATCTCAGTAATAAATTAACCTTGAAACCTCAGGTGTTAGTTAATTTATTTAGCTTAAAGCAGAACGCAGAAGTACAAAATTACATTATCAGTAAAGTTGATGATTTAGATACTTTAGAAAAACTTAAGAAAAAATCACAACAGCTTGAAGTTACACAACGGTTAACCGATAAAATTGCTAAGCTACATTACGCCATTGAACAACCGATCGTACTTTGTAAAAAAATTAATTTAGTTCTGGCAAAGTTACAAGCTTTAAAAGATCAATACGATTATAAAGAATACTTAGATAAGCGCGAAAGTTTGAATACAGAATGGCAAGCATTAATTGCTGAATTGTCTGCATTTGATACGGCAGAAAATAATGACTTTATTGATAAGCACCAAACTATTACTGTGCAACTTGATAAACTTTTTGCTACAAAAGCTGAACAACATGTTCAGGATGAAATTGCGCGTGAACTAAGCGATGCTAAACAGAAGTCACGTATTCATTTTGACAAAACGTTAGCTATTATTGATCAAACATTAACAACAAGTATTTTTGAAAATGATGATATTGAAGAACAACAATATCAAACACTGTTTGATAAATTAACCAGTGAGATAATTGCTTCAGTATTAACTAAAGAAGAACAGAATTCCTTCATTGCAAAAATTTGCCAACAACAACAAAAGCTTCAGCAATTACCTGAAATTGCACAGTCGGTTAGTGATGCTACACATTTAATATCAAAAGTATCACAATTAGCTATGCCAACAACCGTTGCAGAAATGAACGAACGCCAAACTGTTTATCAAGACTGGCTTGGTGAATGGACAAATGCTGAAAAAAATTCGGCTGGAGCATTACCTGATTCTATTAAGAATGCGGCTAATGAAATTCAGCGTAACTGGCGTCAGGCTGTCAAGCCACTTCAGCAAGCACAAAAGCAAGAATTCTCAGTCACTCAGAAAAAACTACATGATGTTAAAAGGCTCATTGCATCGGGTAAGTACAATGCTGCATTTGGCGTTTTCAAAAAAGCTAAACAACTTTTTAATGCGTTATCAGAGCAGCAACAAAATCGTATACAAAAAGATTATGACTCACTCAGTGAAAAAATAGCTGATTTAGCCGATTGGGAGCATTACATTGCAACCCCGCGTAAGCAGCAATTATTAGCTGACATTAAAACAATTGTAGAAACACCACTAGACAACCCTAACGAACAAGCTGAAAAAGTTAAACAGTATCGAAAAACTTGGAATAGTCTTGGTCATGCTGACGACGACGAAGAACAAAAATTGAATACCGAGTTTAATCAATTATGTGAAACTGCATTTACGCCGTGTAGATTATTTTTTGCAGAACAAGAAAAACTTAGAGCTCAACACTTATTAACCCGTCAGGGTTTTATGGAGCAAGCAACTTTACTCGCTAATAAGTTACCGAGTACAACTGAAGATATAGACCAAAACATTGTTGTAGATTTTAAGGCATTGGAAGTTGAATTAAACCAAGTGGTAAAACAATGGCAAAGTGCAGGGCAAGTTGACCGTGCAATTTATCAAGAAATAAACCAACAGTTTAATAATGTTTTACAACCGGTTAAATCTGCAATAAAAGTTTATCATGATGAAAACAAAGAAATAAAACAGCAACTTATTGGTACTGCTAAGCAGTTACTTGAACAGGACGATGTTTTTAAAGCGGTTAATCAAGTTAAAACGTTGCAAACTCAATGGCGTAATACTGGTTATTCTGGTGCTAAAGTTGAAAATAAACTTTGGCAAACCTTTAGAAAAATTAATGATGATATTTTTACTAAACGTGATCAACAGTCCGCGATTGAAAAATCAGCAAGTACCGCTAAAACAGCTGAGTTAGAACTTGCTTTACAAACTCTTGAAGCCCAATTTTCAACTATTAACCAATTACAAGAGCTACAAGATTTTGAGCAAGCATTACAAGTTTTATACCATGAAGTAACACAACAAAAGCCAAAAATGGTCAAACTTGAAAAACAAATTATTGCGAAGGAAAAGTCTTTAGCTAAGAAAATTGTTGACTGTAAACAAGCTAATGAAAAACAGCAATGGCGTTATTTATTTACTGCGTTGGAACAAGGTGTTGCTAGTGAAGCAGGTTTTACTGAGCAGGGTGAATACCAACACTTAAATACATTCTGGCAGAAAAAACTAAAAGAATTAACCAACAAAGAACAGTTGGCTAATCGTGCTGAGGCAACGCTAGAGCTTGAAATTTTATCTGGTATACCATCACCAAGCGAACTACAGCAAAGTAGAATGGCGGTACAGGTTAATTTAATGCAGACCCAAATGTCTTCTGGTGCGCCAATTGATTTAGAGGATAAATTTTCACAATGGCTAATGTTAGGAAAGTTTGATCAGCAAGATATTGCCTACTTGAATAGAGTTAAACCTATATTTCAATAAAAGAATAACTCGCTAAGTTTGAAGCTGTCGGCCGTCATAAAAACTGATAGCTTCAAACTAATTAGCGATGTCTTAACTTAATTCACCACGTAAACTTACTTCAAGTAATTGGCAAATTTTATCGTGCGAGTATTCTTTACTTAGCAAGTAATGTAATTTCGTTAATGTTGCTTCTAAAGTCATATCGTTACCGCTAATTACCCCAATTTTACTCAGTGCATTACCCGTAGCATATCCTTTCATATTTACTGTGCCTTTAATGCACTGACTACAGTTAACAATCACAATACCATCATCATTTGCTTGTTTTAAACAATCTAACATTGCTTGATTTTGTGGAGCGTTACCAACACCATAACTGCGTATTATCAACGCTTTTACTGGTTGTTTAATGATGTTTTTAATTAACTCGACAGATATACCTGGGTATAAATGTACTACGCCAATAGGTTGTGGAGTAATTTGTGCTAATTTTAAAGGCAGAGAAACAGGCTCAGAAATTTTGCCTTCAATTAACTTAATGTTAATACCTGCCTCAAGCAACGGTGGTAAATTAGGTGAGTCGAAAGCATTAAAACCATCAGCGTAGGCTTTGATACTACGGTTGCCACGAAATAATTTATTATTAAAATATAAACCAACTTCATTAATAGGGTAGTTGGCTGCTATATATAATGAATTGAGTAAGTTTTCTTGGCCATCTGAACGTAATTGGCTTAACGGTATTTGTGAACCGGTAACAATAACGGGTTTACTTAAATTTTCGAGCATAAATGAAAGCGCAGAACTGGTATAAGCCATAGTATCTGTGCCATGAAGCACTACAAAACCATCGTAATCTTCATAATGTTGCTGAATATCGTTAGCGATATGTTGCCAATCGGCAGGTGACATATTAGATGAGTCGATTAATGGCTGATATTCATTTATCGTAAATTCTGGCATTTCTTCACGATGAAAGTCGGGCATTTTCATTATTGCGTCGGTTAAATGTTGCTTTTGTGGTATGTAACCATTTTCACTCGGCTTCATACCAATGGTGCCACCGGTATAAGCAATATAGATACGTTTTCTCATAGCATAAGTCTTAATGTAAAATTGACATTAAAATGCCAAAGTAGAATTGTAATTGCCGAGGATTGTAACACACAGTTTTCAGTGTCTTTGAAGAATTAAACAGGTTTTAGATAAAAAAAAGCCTCGATAATTCGAGGCTTGAGTTAGTTGATGTAAACTTTATTTATTCAACTTCACACGCTAAACAAAATGAATAAATTCCTTGAGGATCATTTAATTGCGAGAATTGTTTAATTTCAAGAGCCAGCTGACTGATTATTTTTGTAATACTGTTTTCACTGTAAATTTCTTTAGTCGGTTCATTAAACAATACTGATGCTTGTCCGAATAAGCTTTGTAAGAATAATGCACGAGGGCTTTTTTCTTTTTCAATGAGTAAGGTATCGTAATTTTGTAATCCGGCTAGTTCAGCTGCAGCTTCAATAGCGTTATCAATATTACCTAATGCATCCACTAAACCCAGCTCTAATGCTTTTTTACCTGACCACACACGACCTTGTGCAATAGCATCAACTTGTGCTGTTGTCATATCTCGATTATTGGCAACCAGTTCAATAAAGTCTCGATAACCGCGCTCAATATTTAATTGTACAATGTTAGCCATGCCTGGGGTTAATTCGCGTGTTAAGCCAAACCCAGCAATATCAGTTGTACCTACACCATCAGTATGAATGCCTAACTTGCTCAATGAGTTTTCAAAGGTCATAAAAAAACCAAATATACCAATTGAGCCGGTTATTGTAGTAGGTGAGGCGTATATTTTATCTGCTGGGGCAGATATCCAATAACCACCTGATGCAGCATATGTTCCCATTGATGCAACTACCGGCTTACCGGCAACTTTTAGTAATTCAACCTCTTGTCGAATAACTTCTGAAGCATATGCACTGCCACCTGGACTATCAACTCTGAGTACAACCGCTTTTACATCATCATTCATTCGAGCTTTGCGAAGTAGGGCTGCCGTAGATGTGCCACCAATAGTACCCGGTTTTTGATTACCATCTAAGATAGTACCTTTAGCAACGATGACAGCGACTTTATCACCGTTAATCATGTTCGGAGCAAATGGGTTTTTGATCACATTTAAATAATCATTAAAAACTATTTTTTTAAAGCTTTCTTCACCATCACTTCCAACCATATTGATTAATTCATTACTAATTTGTTCTCTTGTTTTTAACGCATCAACCCAATGGTTTTGCAGCGCATACTCGGCAATATTACCATTAGCCGCTTTCAATTTAGTGAGGAGAACATCAACATCTTCATCAAAGTTACTGCTTTCAAAACCACGTTGCTGGGCAACATCGTTTTTATATTGTTGCCATAGATCGTTTAACCATAATTGGTTAGCTTCTTTTGCAGCAACAGACATGTCGTCTCTAATATAAGGTTCAACCGCGGATTTATAAGTACCAACACGAAAAACATGTTGGCTAATTGATAACTTGTCTAATGCCGATTTAAAGTAAAGTTGATAACGACCATAGCCGTCTAATAGCATCCAGCCTTTAGGGTTTAGCCAAATTTCATCAGCAAAACTAGCAAGGTAATATTGGTTTTGACTGTATTGTTCGCCCACAGCAATGACTTTCTTGCCACTGGTTTTAAACTTTGTAATGGCATGAGCAATATCGCTTAATTTCGTAATACCTGAGCCTTGCATGTTTTTTAAGTCCAACACAAGCATACTAATATTATCGTTTTGTTCAGCGTGTTCGATCACGTTTAAAATGTCAGCTAATAATACTTCAGGCGCGGTATCAGGTTGTTCTAGAGCTTCACTCACGAATGCATCAATGGGATCTATATCGTGTTTTTGTTCAACAATATCACCACTTAGATTTAACACCAGTGCTGAGCCTGGCTTAATCACAATCGCTTCTTCACCACTATTAATGGCAATAATAAAAATGAATAGCACGGTAAAAAAAACTAGATTGAGTATAATTTTACGTGAAGTGTTAAGTAAACTAAAAAAGCCGAAGGTGATTCGTGCCAATGTACTCTTATTTTCTTTCATAAAACCTGTCTACAGATTATTCTAAGTTATCGATACTATATGCTACTGAAAATTCACGTGATTAAGTAGTCGTAAATGTAACTATTTTTGTCAGAGGGTTATTTTGTAAGGTTTAAGCCCTCGATCATTTTATTCTTTATTACAATTTGGAATTTTTTATATGATAAAGTTGAAGAAATAGATATATACAGTAAAGTTACATTAATTGATGACAAAAGATATTTAACCTATATGATAACAAGTAGATAGCATCTATATAACTGTAATGTTCACACGCAAAATCAGTATAATTGATGGCTATATTCATCAGTTCATTTTGGCTCAAAGGATATCAAACTAAAGGAATTTTCAATTTTATGAATGTATTAGAGTTTTTACATACTCGTCAGTCTAACCCTCATTTGCACGGCAATACACCTGATCAAGAGACCATTGAGAATATTCTCAAAGCAGGAATGCGTGTTCCTGACCATGGATGTTTAACGCCTTGGCGATTCACCGTAATAAAAGATGACGGTTTAACAAAGCTAAGTAAGGCATTTAAGTCAGCTGTGATCACTGATGGTGGCGATGAAGCTAAAATTGAAAAAGCCGCTAAAATGCCTTTTAGAGCACCGTTAATTATTGTGATCAGCACCAAGTTTCATCAACATGTTAAAGTACCAAAACAAGAGCAATTAATTGCTGCGGGTTGTGCGGTTCATGCAATGCAAATGGCGGCAACATGTCTTAAGCTCGGTTCTGTGTGGCGCACGGGTGAAATGAGTTATCATCCATTGGTTAAAGAGCGTTTAAATATTGAGTTACATGAAGAAATTGTTGGCTTTTTATACATTGGTGACGAGCTAAAAGAGTTACCTTTGAAAAATAGTAAATTACTTGAAGACCATGTTAGTTATTTTTAGATAGGTAAATTGTACGTTATAAAAATCGCGCAATGTTATGTTTTTAAGTGAAGTTAAATGTATGTAATAGATGTATTTACTTATTTTTACTTAATAAAAAACCCTCTATAAGAGGGTTTTTTTATGTCGACCTGTTAAGTGTTTAACAGTTAACAAGCTTAGAATGCAGCGTTGTTTGGTGTTCTTGGGAAAGGGATCACGTCACGAACATTCTGCATGCCTGTTGCATAAGCCACTAAACGTTCAAAACCTAAACCAAAACCTGAGTGTGGAACAGTGCCGTAGCGACGTAAGTCACGATACCAACTGTAATCTGCAGGATCTAAATTCATTTCGGCTAAACGCTTGTCCAGAACATCTAAACGTTCTTCACGTTGACTACCACCAATAATTTCACCAATACCCGGAGCTAAAATGTCCATAGCAGCAACGGTTTTTCCATCATCGTTTAAACGCATGTAGAAAGATTTAATGTCTTTAGGGTAGTTTTGTAAAACAACCGGACCATTAAAATGCTCTTCAGCTAAGTAGCGCTCGTGCTCTGAGTTTAAATCAACACCCCAAGCTACTTTGTTTTCAAACTTTTTACCGCAGTTTTCTAAAATAGTGATTGCGTCGGTGTAATCTAAACGTACAAAGTCGTTGTTAATCACTGAATTTAATCGTTCTACAACCGTTTTATCAACACGTTGTTGGAAGAATGCCATGTCGTCAGCACGTTCATCAAGCACAGCTTGAAAGACATATTTTAACATTTCTTCAGCTAAATCAGCAGCATCTGACAAATCAGCAAAAGCAATTTCTGGTTCGATCATCCAAAATTCAGCTAAATGACGTGTAGTGTTTGAGTTTTCAGCACGAAAAGTTGGTCCAAAGGTATAAACTTTAGAAAGGGCACAACAATAGGTTTCAACATTTAATTGGCCTGAAACCGTTAGAAATGTTTCTTTACCAAAAAAGTCTTGGTTGTAATCAACTTTTCCTTGATCGTTTAGCGGTAAGTTTTCCATATCAAGCGTACTAACGCGGAACATTTCACCTGCACCTTCGCAATCACTACCTGTGATTAATGGTGTGCTGATCCAAAAGTAACCTTTACTATGCAAAAAGCGATGTACCGCTTGTGCTAATGTATTACGAACACGAGTAACAGCGCCACCTATGTTGGTGCGTGGGCGCAAATGTGCTTGTTCACGTAAAAACTCAATGCTATGACGTTTTGCTGCCATTGGATAAGTATCTGGGTCTTCTACTAAACCTAATACTTCAACTTGCTCTGCTTGTAATTCAAATGACTGACCTTTACCTGGTGATTCTACCAAGATACCGGTAACTTTTACGGCAGCACCAGTAGTAAGTTTTAATATATCAGTCTGATAATTATCCAAGTTGTTAGGAGCAATTGCTTGAATAGCGTCGAAACATGAACCGTCATGAACCGCTAAAAATGAAATACCTGCTTTCGAATCACGACGTGTGCGGATCCAACCATGGATAGTAATTGATTCATTAACAGGATATTTTCCTGCCAAGATATCAGTAATTGCAATGACTGACATTTAAACCTCTTTTTTTTTCAAAAATGTTCTCTAATTTTAAGGATTGATATGTTACCTTGCTTGTAAGGTTTAACAAGTAATAATTGCTAAATCTTGTCTTTATAAAAAGAAAAAATACAATTAGAGATAAAAGGCGGTACGAAGTATGAAAAATACTAGAAAAGAGCGAAGGAGTGCTGCTGATTTATGGACTTATCTATTGAGAATACTAGCCATCTTAGGTTGGGGATTATTCGTTTTTGCTTTAATCGTGTCTTACTATGCGGCACCAGAGTCTGATTATGGTTTATTACGTTATCATGATATTGAAATTAGAAAGTTTTGGTTAACACCATTAACGGGTTACTTATATATAGTTTTATGGTTAAGTGCCTTAAGTAGTTATTTTTGTTTGATACTAGACAAGTACCGTAGCCGACGTAAAAGCGACAGTAAGCATTTTAATATATTATTGCTGCTTGCTATCACCATCGCTTGGGTAAGCTTTATTTTAGTGCAAATTTCCGAATCGAAAATTGTTTAATAACTTACTGCTAAGTATAAAGTATTAAGTATTAATGAGTTTTAAACGTAATAACGACTAGTTAAATAAATAGCGTTAATTGCGTTTAAAACATTTATCTTCATCCAATATCGTACTTATCGCCTTTATCAGTAAATTTAAATCTGTTTCTTTGCTAATAAAAGGCGGCATAATATAAATAAGCTTTCCAAAGGGGCGGATCCAAACGCCTAATTCAACAAAGCGCTTTTGTATCTCTGCCATATCAACATTTTCAATAACTTCAACTACGCCTATACCGCCCAATATACGAACGTCGTTAACTCTATCGTGTAAATTTAGTGGTAATAAATGTTCTTTAAACGTACTTTCAATATTGGCTATTTGTTGTTGCCATTGGTTTCGCTTTAAAATGTTAAGACTGGCGTTTGCAACCGCACAAGCAAGTGGGTTACCCATGAAGGTAGGTCCGTGCATAAAGCATCCAGCTTCACCATTACTTATGGCGTTAGCAATTTCGTCAGTACATAAGGTGGCTGCTAGTGTCATGTAGCCACCGGTTAACGTTTTACCTAAACAAATAATATCTGGACTAATATCAGCCCACTCACAGGCGAATAACTTTCCTGTTCGACCCAACCCTGTGGCAATTTCATCAGCGATCATCAGCACATTGTATTGATTACATAACGCTCTACAAGCTTTTAAATAGTTAGGGTGATATAAGCACATGCCACCGGCGCCTTGTACTATCGGCTCGATAATAAAAGCTGCAATTTCATTATGGTGCTCGGCAAATATTTTACTTAACTCTTCAACCTCTTTGTTATCCCAAGGTTGGTCAAAGGCTATGGTAGGCGCGGGAGCAAAGAGGTTTTTCATTAAAACAGGTTCAAATAATTGATGCATACCATTAATTGGATCACAAACTGACATAGCAGCGAACGTATCGCCGTGGTAGCCATTCTTAACAGTGAGTATTTTATGCTTTTCAGGTTTATTTTTGCTATGCCAATACTGTAATGACATTTTAAGTGCGACTTCAACTGACACCGAGCCGCTATCACTTAAAAATACTTTGTTCAAACCAGCAGGGGTAATTTCAATTAAGGTTTTTGATAACGTTATGGCAGGTTCGTGCGTTAAACCGCCAAACATTACATGAGCAAATTTTTGGGTTTGGTCAATTAAGGCCTGATTTAGTTCAGGGTGATTATAGCCATGCAGTACAGACCACCATGATGACATACCATCTACAACTTTTTCACCACTTGCCAGGTTAATATGTACACCGTTAGCTGACTCAACTAGGTATGAAGGCAAAGGTTTAGACATAGAAGTGTAAGGATGCCAAACGTGGTTTTTGTCAAATTCGAGTAATTCTGTTTGTTTATTGTTCATATGTAAGGCTTGGTTGGGTAAATTAGTTGACATCTTGCGGTTGACGCATAGACTACCCGTTAATAATGGCAGATGCAATTTCAAAACGAGTGAATAACTATGACACAGCAAACATCAGCGGTAAGTGAATCTTCAACAAATACGACCGCTAATAATAGCAACCAAGGTAACAGTGAAGTACGCCATAATTGGCAAGCAGAGGAAGTTAAAGCCCTGTTTGAAATGCCATTTAATGATTTGATGTTTAAAGCCCAAGTTATTCACCGCGCAAACTTTAATCCAAATGAAGTTCAAGTAAGTACTTTATTATCAATAAAAACCGGAGCCTGCCCAGAAGACTGCAAGTATTGCTCTCAAAGCTCTCGTTATAAAACTGACATTGATAAAGAACGTTTAATGGAAGTTCAAAAAGTGCTAGAAGCAGCACAAGTAGCTAAAGATCAAGGTTCTACACGTTTTTGTATGGGCGCAGGATGGCGTAACCCTAAAGCTAGAGATATGCCTGCTGTAGTTGAAATGGTTAAGGGCGTTAAAGCTTTAGGACTAGAAACCTGCATGACACTAGGCATGTTATCTGCCGACCAAGCTGATGAATTACAAGGGGCTGGTTTAGATTATTACAATCATAATTTAGATACTTCGCCAGAGCATTATAATCAAATTATTACTACGCGTACTTATCAAGACCGATTAGACACTTTAACTAATGTACGAAGTTCAGGTATGAAAGTATGTAGTGGCGGTATTGTTGGTTTAGGTGAAGAAAGTAAAGACCGTGCGTCTTTATTGGCTCAACTTGCCAACCTTTCACCACAACCAGAAAGTGTACCAATTAATATGCTGGTTAAAATTGAAGGAACGCCGCTTTCTGACGTTGATGATTTAGATCATTTCGAATTTATTCGCTGTATTGCCGTTGCACGAATCATGATGCCAAAAAGTCATGTTCGTTTATCTGCAGGGCGTGATGCGATGAATGAGCAAATGCAAGCCATGTGCTTTTTAGCGGGTGCCAACTCAATTTTTTACGGTTGTAAATTATTGACTACTGGTAATCCTGAAGCGAATAAAGACATGATGCTCTTTGATCGTTTAGGTATTAATACTGAAACAATTGCGAGTTCAGAAGTAGACGAAGCTAAAATTAAAACCGCTGTTGTTGATCAGCAAAACAGTGATCTATTTTATAACGCCGTAAATTAATTTGTATGGCGTTTGAGTTTTTATCCGCAGATATTGCACAACAAAAACAGCGCGCACGTTATCGTGTGCGTCAGTGTGTTGCTGAGCAAAATGGCCGCTATGTTAAAATTGACAAGAAAAGTTACCTTAACTTTTCTTCAAACGACTACCTTGGCTTAAATCATCATAAAGATATTAACCAAGCATTAGTCGTTGGTGCTGAACGATTTGGCACCTGTGCGAGTGGCTCTAGCTTAATTACTGGCTACTCTTATGCTCATCAAGCATTGGAAAATGATATTTGTGATTGGCTAAACCAGCCTAAATGTTTGTTATTCGCTAGCGGATTTTCGGCAAACAATGCCTTAATGCACGCTTTAGGTCATGAAAGTTGCCAACTTTATTTAGATAAACTCAGCCACGCTTCTTTAATCGATGGTGCTTTAGCAAGTAAGGCAAAAGTAAAACGCTTTTTACATAACGATACGGCACAATTACAGCGATTTTTAACTAAAAATACAAAATCATCGGATAATGACGCTATTGAATTAAATAAGATTATCGTCTCTGAAGGTGTTTTTAGTATGGATGGCGATCAGGCTGATGTAGAAAGTTTGTCGAAACTTTCACAACAGCACAATGCACTACTATATTTAGACGACGCTCACAGTATCGGTGTTATTGGCAATAAAGGGCAAGGAAGTAGCAGCATTGCCGATATTGACATTATTATGGGGACTTTCGGTAAAAGTATTGCAACCAGTGGTGCTTTTGTCGCTTGTAATGAATTGCTTGCTGACTATTTAGTTAATTTTTCACGGCATTATATTTATTCAACAGCCATTTCACCAGCCCTTGCATGGGCAACTAAAAAAAGCATTGAAATCATTCAACGCGATCATTGGCGACGAGAAAAAATTACAGAATTGAGTCAATTACTTGCAACAAAATTATCCAGTAGTGTGCAGTTAATCAAAAATTCATCGTCAATTCATGCCATTGTTATTGGTGATGAACTTAATACACTTAATGTTTGTCAGAAGCTTCGAGAAAAGGGAATTTGGCTCAGTGCAATTCGTCCTCCCACGGTTCCAAACAATAGCTCAAGGTTACGCGTAACCATAACTTCGAGCCACGAAATTAAAGATATCAATTACTTAGCTAATTGTATCAATGAGGTTATAACATAATGTCTGAAAAGACTAACCGTTTTAAGATAGCGAGATCTTTTGGCTCAGCTAGTAGTTCTTATGACACTTCTGCGCGATTACAGCGTTATTGTGGAAAACATTTAATGCCATGGTTACCTAATCGTAACGATTTAACTGCGTTAGATTTAGGTGCAGGTACTGGATTTTTCACCGAACTTTTATCTAGTCGGTACCAGCAAGTTATTGGCTTAGATATATCAAAAAATATGCTGCAATTCGCCAAAGGTAATCGTAATTCGTCGATTCATTGGCTAGAAGCAGACGCATATAAAATACCATTACAAGATAGCAGTGTAGATTTAGTCTATTCCAACTTGATGATCCAATGGTGCGATCCACTCGACTTAGTGATCAATGAAGTTATGCGTGTATTAAAACCCGGCGGTCTTTTTGTTTTTAGTACCTTGATTGATGGTACGTTAATTGAGTTAAAATCTGCATGGGCACAAGTAGATAATGACCAACACGTGATTGACTTTAAACCTGAAAGTGAAATTAGACCCTTGTTTGATGGTACAAATAGAAAACTCTTAAATGCTAAGCAGCAAGATATTGTTTTAGAATATGAAAATGTTCTGCATTTAGCCCGTGAATTGAAAAGCTTAGGCGCAAGTCATGTCCCTAAAAAGCAGGGCAAAGGCCTTGCCGGTAAAGATCAGTGGCAAAAAATGACTAAAAGCTACCAAAGTTTTTTAGAGCCATCTGGAATTTATCCTGCAACATATAAAGCCTTTTCTGGTGTAGTGGTTAAATTAAGCGATTAAGTCACCTGAAATATCATTGTTGAATCATAAACTCATTTTTAAAAGCGAACTGATATGTTGAAATTATTTATTACCGCTACAGACACTGACGCGGGGAAAACCTATGCTGCCCAAGCGATAGTGCATGCGCTCGTTCAAGCAGGTAACAAAGTGGCAGTATATAAACCTATTTCTGCAGGCTGTGAACTTATTGATAATACACTAGTAAACGAAGATGCCTTGTTATTACTTAACCAGTCTAATTGCCAGCAAACTATTTCACAAGTTAACCCGATAGCTTTTGAACAACCTATTGCACCACACATAGCCGCGTCTAAGTTACAACAAACTATAAGCATAAATGACATTGAGCGTAATTATGAAGATGTTATTAATTTAGCTGCAGACGTAGTGATTTGTGAAGGCGCAGGAGGGTGGCGATTACCACTTGGCCAGGGGAAGTTTTTATCTGAATTTGCCCAAACTAGTGAGCAAAATGTGATACTGGTCGTCAATATGAAACTGGGCTGCTTAAACCATGCAATGTTAACCTATCAGGCTATTATATCTGACGGATTAACCTGTTTGGGTTGGATAGCTAATTGCCCTGATGATATGCCTTATTTAGCTGAAAACATTAGTGAATTAACTGCACTTTTGCCAATTCCTAAATTAGCAGAGCTACCTTTTGACGAAGATATTCGACAAGCTGCGAAGCGTATTGATATTTCACTACTTACCTCGCTAAAATAACGCTAACAGATTAATTATAAATTACTCGTTAAGTATTGTTAAATAAGCATTATTCAATAAACGGTGCTCAGAAACATTGCCCATGAGTAATTTATAATTATAATCATTCAACTAACCGCCGATTCTATAATAAATCATCTACAATATCGTCTGTTGTCATCTCTGTTTTACAACCTGCCTTAAATATAAAACCATTGGCTAGTGATTTACTGCCTGATAAACCAGAGATTAATCTCATCGTATTTAGCTTAATGTCTAATGCTGTTCCTTCAACAATCGCTACGATTGGTGTTGTGGGGTTTAGTACCATAAACTCAGCTAAACGTTGTGCTCGTGTTTCACCATTATGACCAGCAGGGCTATGATCGGTATAATGCGGGTTAAGCTGAAAGTTAACTAATTGAAGTGCATTAAAACTTTGCGGTTCGATAATCGGCATATCATTTGTAGTACGAATTGTCAGTCCAGCAATGTTCGACCCAGCACTCCAACCTATATAAGGCATACCTGTAGACACTTTTTGTTGAATAGGCTCAATAAGTTTGTGTTGATATAGCTGATGTAATAAGTGAAACGTATTACCTCCACCAACGGCAATGGCTTGTGCGTTATTAATAGCGGTGATCGGGTCATCATATTCATGAATACCTGTTACTTTAATGCCTTGCTCATTTAAAGCACATTGCACCTTAGCGGTATATTCATCGTAACTTAGCGTTACACCAGCGTATGGCACAAATAAAAGTTCAGTTATGCCATTAAGCTTTTCTTCTATCATTCCTGAAGCATGTTGTAAATATTCTGTACTCCCGACACGAGAGCTGCTTAGTAGTAACAAGTTTGCATTTTCGATAAACAATTTTTTCACCTTTTTAACTTTCATTATTGTTAAATATATATTCTAAGCACAGTCACCTGATTAAAGAGTTTAATTTCAAGACCTAACTTTAAAACGTAGCGCTTAAAGTTATTCAAAACTTCAAACGACAAGCATATATTTATTGCCAGATTAATTCGATAACTCGGTTAAACATGCCATAGCAATAAATCCTGATCGGGTTTTATATTCTGATGTTTTAGCCACCCGATCATCAATTTGTTTAATCAATAATTCAGGTAACGTGACATTAATTTTATGGCTTTTCCCCATGTAAGGAACGATATCAAAATCTAACACACCCCATATTGGAGAGGTAGCTGAACACAGCAACATGTGCTCTTCAATTGTCTTTGCATGTGGTACTTGTTCACCGTACTCAACTAAAATTTTTAAGTGCGAAATCATCGCTTCATTTAACAGCGAAAATCCTTCATCCATAGTTGACGCTTTCACTTGGCATCCCGGTAAATCAACAACTGATAATACATATTTATTCTCTTCGTTGTTACGTAAAACCATAACTGGATATTTCATTAATTTAATCCTTATTCTGAGTTTAACTCATGTTAACTCTGATAACCCTTGCTTGCAATACACATATAACCCTGGGGGTTACTTTTATTTGTGCGACAGCAACCCCAATAACCCTAAAAAATTAAGCATAGATAACCCTGGTAACTCTTTCTGTATTTGAAGTGACTATTCACTTACAACTAAAATCAATAAAATAAGTACTGTTAATTTCAAGGGATTAAAACTTCACTTGTAAAAATAAAGGAAGTTAAATTTTTGTATCGAGTGTTTAAGCAGAGTTATTAGCACTACAGTTGATATAAATATCAGGTGTTACCGGATGAGAATTAAGAAAGTAAGGTGTAAAAATCGGGCTGTTATCTATGTTTAATTT